>DATCMN010000181.1:0-3408 GCA_036563405.1 Naasia sp.
GGAGCGGCCGCGCAGCTGGTTGTCGATGCGGCGCGACTCATGCCGCTCCGTGCCGAGCACATAGAGGCCGCCCGCCGCGACGACCTTGTCGGCCTCGACCTGGACTTCGCGCTTCACGCGGGTGAACACCTCGTCCCACGCCGCCTCGTACTCGTCAGGGGTGTCGACGGGCGACAGTCCCTGGGCGTGCATCTCCGCGACGGCGATGAACTCGGCGTTGCCGCCGAGCATGATGTCCGTGCCGCGGCCCGCCATGTTGGTGGCGACGGTGACGGCGCCGATGCGGCCCGCCTGGGCGATGATCGCCGCTTCCCGCGCGTGGTTCTTCGCGTTGAGGACCTCGTGCCGGATGCCCTTCTTGGCGAGGAGCCGGGACAGGTACTCGCTCTTCTCGACGCTCGTGGTGCCGACGAGGACGGGCTGGCCGGACGCGTGCCGGCGCGCGATGTCCTCGACCACCTGCTCGAACTTCGCCTGCTCGTTCTTGTAGACGAGGTCGGACTGGTCGAGGCGCTGCATCGGCTTGTTCGTCGGGATGGCGACGACACCGAGCTTGTAGGTCGACATGAACTCGGCGGCCTCGGTCTCGGCGGTTCCGGTCATGCCGGACAGCTTCGAGTAGAGACGGAAGTAGTTCTGCAGCGTGACTGTCGCGAAGGTCTGGTTCTCCGCCTTGACCTCCACACCCTCCTTGGCCTCGATGGCCTGGTGGATGCCCTCGTTGTAGCGGCGGCCCATCAGGATCCGGCCGGTGTGCTCGTCGACGATGAGGACCTCGCCGTTCATCACGACGTAGTCCTTGTCCTTCTTGAACAGCGCGCGCGCCTTGATCGCGTTGTTGAGGAAGGAGATGAGGGGCGTGTTCGCCGACTCGTACAGGTTGTCGATGCCGAGGTAGTCCTCGACCTTCTCGATGCCGGGCTCGAGCACGCCGACCGTGCGCTTCTTCTCGTCGACCTCGTAGTCCTCGCCGGCGACGAGGGTGCGGGCGATGCGGGCGAACTCGGTGAACCAGCGGTTCGCCTCGCCGGACGCCTGTCCGGAGATGATGAGCGGGGTGCGGGCCTCGTCGATGAGGATCGAGTCCACCTCGTCGACGATCGCGAAGTAGTGGCCGCGCTGCACCAGGTCCTGCGGCTGCCAGGCCATGTTGTCGCGCAGGTAGTCGAAGCCGAACTCGTTGTTGGTGCCGTAGGTGATGTCGGCGGCGTACTGCTCGCGCCGCTCGGCGGGCGTCTGCCCGGCGAGGATCACGCCTGTCGTCATGCCGAGGGCGCGGTAGACGCGGCCCATCAGCTCCGACTGGTAGCTCGCGAGGTAGTCGTTGACCGTGACGACGTGCACGCCTCGGGAGGTGATCGCGTTGAGGTACGCGGGCAGCGTCGCGACGAGGGTCTTGCCCTCACCGGTCTTCATCTCGGCGATGTTGCCGAGGTGCAGGGCCGCCCCGCCCATCAGCTGGACGTCGAAGTGCCGCAGTCCCAGGGTGCGCTTGGACGCCTCGCGGACGGCGGCGAAGGCCTCCGGCAGCAGGTCGTCGAGGGACTCCCCGTTCGAGTAGCGCTCGCGCAGGACGCCCGTCTCGGCCTTCAGCTCCTCATCGGAGAGGTGCGTGAAGTCGTCCTCGAGCAGGTTCACCTGCTTCGCGTAGTTCTCGAGCTTGCGGAGGAGTCGGCCTTCGCCGACGCGAAGGACCTTCTCGAGTACGGATACCACCGAGCCTGTCTCCCTTTTACGTGGACGGCGTCGTGCACGGCGTCCGCCGCGCAGCCGCCCATGCTACCAGCGTTACTGTCCCACGCCTTGGGAGGGCACAGCCCGGGAGGCGCGGCGAGGCCGTGCCCGGTGCGGAGCGCCTTGCCGGGCGCCCCGCACCGGTCCCCCTCAGCGGAGCAGCGCGCGGGCGGCGGTCGCCGCCTCCTGCACTTCCTCGGCCTGCTCGTCGATGGCGATCACGCCGTAGTCCCAGCCCTTGCGGCGGTAGACGACGCTCGGCCGCTCGGTCTCCGCGTCGATGAAGAGGTAGAAGTCGTGGCCGACGAGCTCCATGTAGTAGAGGGCGTCGTCGACACTCATCGGCTGCGAGGAGAACACCTTCCGGCGGATCACCACGGGCGTGTAGTCCTCGTAGCCCGTGGGCTCGTTCTGCGCGGAGTCGGGTGAGGTGCTCCCGTCGGTGCCGACGAGCGACGAGGCGTCGTCCGGCACGATGGTGATCGCGCCCGTCTCCGGATCGACCCGGCGCAGCGTTGCGGCGTCGACCGGCTGCACGTCGGCGAGACGGAAATCGTGGTGGTCGACGTTGCGGACGGTAGGCGGTCGGTGCTGTCCGCGATGCACCTTCCGCCTGTCACGCTGCCTCTTGACCCGCTGCATCAGCTTGTCGAACGCCATCTCGAAGGCCGCGTACTTGTCCGGGGCGCCTGCTTCGGCCCGGATGATCGGTCCGGGGCCGATGAGCGTCAGCTCGACCCTGTCGTCCCCCTTGGCGACGCCGTTCTGCTGCTGGTGGTGACGGCAGAGCCGCACCTCGAACATGGCGTCAGGATCGGCGAAGATTCCGAGCTTCTCGGACTTCTCCTCGACATGGGCCCGGAACCGATCGGTGATGTCGCAGCCGCGACCGATGACCGTGATGTCCATGTTGACCTCCCTCATCGTGGCGCGTCGCCCTCGCGGAGGTCCTCGACACGTCTGACGAGTCCTTTCCGGGGGTCGCATCGCATCGAGGGCGGGCGATCTGGAACGCCGTGGCATGACCATAACCGCCTCGCCTGGCGGTGTCACCGGGTTTCCCGAAGCCTTGCGTTCCTTCCCAGGGACTGGGGCGCTGGGCGGGGGCGTGCTCGTCACGGTCGCGGCCGCGATCACCGAGGCGCCCGCCGCTCGCAGAGCGCGCGCAGCCTCCGCGAGCGTCGCGCCGGTCGTGACCACGTCGTCGACGAGGATCACGGGCACGCCGTCGAGCGCCCCGATCGCCGCCATGCTGCCCGCCGCATTCGCGTGGCGGGCGGCCGAGCCGAGTGATGCCTGATCCCGCACGCGGCGCACCCGCCGGAGGCGACGCGCCACCCGCAGGCCACCGCCTCGCGCGAGACGGGCGAGAGGCAGGTACCCGCGCCTGCGGTAGGCGGCCGCGGTCCCGGGCACCGGCACGAGGAGCGCGGCACTGCGCCACTCGGGCTCCAGGTGCTCCAGCGCGGCGCTCACCGCCCGGCGGAGGGCTCTGCCGAGCGGGCCGGCCGCCTCGGTCCGCTCCTGGTCCTTGAACGCGACGACGACGCGGGCGACCGCTCCCTCGTGCGGCGCGGCGCTGAGCACGACGAGGCCGCCGGGCAGCTGCCGCATCAGCAGCGGCCGCCCGAGCAGCGAGGCGCACGCCGGGCACACCGCTCGATCGGGCGCCCC
>DATCMN010000359.1:0-6371 GCA_036563405.1 Naasia sp.
CGAGCAGTTCGCCGAGCGCGGCCACGAGGCGATGGTCGTCTGCCCGGCGGCCGGCGCCCCAGCCGGCTACGCGGGCTTCCCCGTCGCCCAGGTCCCCGCGTTCGCCTACCGCGGGTTCCCGGTGGGCCTGCCCTCCCCCGACATCGCCCGCACGCTGGCCGGCTTCCGGCCCGACGTCCTGCACGCGGCGAGCCCCTTCCTCCTGGGCGGCACGGCTCTCGCAGCGGCAAGGAAGCTCGACATCCCCTCGGTCGCGGTCTACCAGACCGACGTCGCCGGCTACGCGAAGCGGAACCGGCTCGGTCTCGCCACCGGCCTCGCCTGGTCCGTCGTCCGCAAGGTGCACGAGCCGGCGGACCGCACCCTCGTGCCGAGCACCGCGTCCCTGGCGGACTGCGCCGCGAACGGCATCGAGCGCCTCGAGCTCTGGGGCCGGGGCGTCGACGCGGAAAGGTACGCACCGCGCAACCGGCTGCGGACCGGGTCCCGCGCTCTCCGCCGGCTGCTCGCACCCCGCGGCGAGACGATCGTCGGCTACGTCGGCAGGATCGCGCCCGAGAAGCAGGTGGAGCGCCTCGCGGAACTCCGCGGCCTCCGAGGGATCAGCATCGCGATCGTGGGCGACGGCCCGGCGCGGACGGAAGTGGAGCGGCGCCTGCGCGGCATGCCGGTCACCTGGCTCGGCCGGCTGGACGGCGACCGGCTCGCCGACGCCTACGCGGCATTCGACGTCTTCGCCCACACCGGATGCGAGGAGACGTTCGGCCAGACACTGCAGGAGGCCAGCGCGACCGGGTTGCCGGTCGTCGCGCCGGCCGTCGGCGGGCCGCTCGACGTCGTCGTCCCGGGAGAGACGGGCCTCCTCTTCGCCCCCGAAGCGCCCGGTGACTTCCGGGCAGCCGTCGTGCGCCTCGCGAGCGACCCCGCGGCACGGGCCCGACTGGGCGAAGCCGGCCGCCGGCGGATGCTCTCCCGCACCTGGTCCGCGCTGACCGACGAGCTGCTCGGCCACTACGCCGCGGTGTCCGGTGCCCGCCTTCCTGCAGGGCTCGACGCGGACCGATCGCCCGAGCTCCGACTCACAGCAGACCCGCAGTGAGCTCACGGCGGGGCGGGCATCAGCGGGACGACGACCGGATATAGACGAGACGAGCCTTCGAGACCCGCGGCCGCCCCCGGAACCGGCCCGACCCTCCTTCTACCGGGCGTAGACTGGACAGGAATCCGAACCCAGCCCCGGGAAGGTGGGAACTCCGTCGTGTCGCTGAAGAGCACGAGTCTCCCCTCGCCCACATCCGGATCGCGAACGCTCCGTCCCACGAGCCTCCTCGGCGGCAGGATCCCCCTGCCGAAGAAGCCCGCCGGGACCGTGTACCGCGGTCGCGAAGGAATGTGGTCGTGGGTCCTGCACCGAATCACCGGGGTGGCGATCTACTTCTTCCTCCTCGTCCACATCCTGGACACCGCACTCGTGCGGGTGAGTCCGGAGGCGTACAACGCCGTGGTCGCCACCTACAAGAACCCGATCATGGGTCTCGGCGAGCTCGCCCTGGTCGCGGCGATCGGCTTCCACGCCCTCAACGGGCTGCGGATCATCCTGATCGACTTCTGGAGCGTGGGCACCAAGAACCACCGCCTCATGTTCTGGGTCGTGATCGCCCTCTGGATCGTCCTGATGCTCGGCTTCGCGCCGCGGCACCTGATGCACGTCTTCGGGGGTGCCTGATGACCGCGATCGCCGATCCCCGCACCAAGGACGTCGTCCGCCGCCGCTCCGGCCGCAACTGGGAGAAGTGGGGGTGGATCTACATGCGCGTCTCGGGCCTGGTGCTCGTGGTGCTGCTGTTCGGTCACCTCTTCGTGAACCTCTACGCCGGTGAAGGCGTGTCAGCGCTCGACTTCGGCTTCGTCGCCGGCAAGTGGGCGAGCCCGTTCTGGCAGTGGTACGACTTCGTGCTGCTCTGGCTGGCGCTCATCCACGGCGCGAACGGCATGCGCACGCTCATCAACGACTACTCGACCGCCCCCGTCGGCAACCGCCTGATGGAGCGCCTGAAGAGCCCCCACTTCCTCATGAAGACGGCTCTCCTCGGCTCCACAGCGGTGCTGCTCGTCCTCGGAACCCTTGTGATCTTCACCTTCGACCCCTGCCCCATAGGATCCGACCCCGAGCTCCTGCCGAGCTTCTGCGCCGCCCGGTGAGCGGCGGGGACAAGCCCGGCCTCGTCGGCCGGCTCATGCACGACCGCTCCAACGCGCCCGGCGGCGCGCAGCGCGATCCGGAGAACCCGGCCTCCTTCACGCCCGAGGGCGTGGGCGACGTCTACGACGGCGTGCACTACCACCAGTTCGACGTGGTGATCGTGGGTGCCGGTGGTGCCGGCATGCGCGCGGCCATCGAGGCCGGACCGAAGGCGAAGACCGCCGTCATCTCGAAGCTCTACCCCACCCGCTCCCACACCGGCGCGGCGCAGGGCGGCATGGCCGCCGCGCTCGCCAACGTGGAGGAGGACAGCTGGGAGTGGCACACCTTCGACACCGTCAAGGGCGGCGACTACCTCGTCGATCAGGACGCGGCGGAGATCCTCGCGAAGGAGGCCATCGACGCGGTCATCGACCTCGAGAACATGGGCCTGCCCTTCAACCGCACGCCGGACGGCAAGATCGACCAGCGCCGGTTCGGCGGGCACACCGCCGATCACGGCAAGACGCCGGTCCGCCGCGCCTGCTACGCCGCGGACCGCACCGGCCACATGATCCTGCAGACGCTGTACCAGAACTGCGTCAAGCTCGGGATCAACTTCTTCAACGAGTTCTACGTGCTCGACCTCGTCATGGGCGAGAGCGGCCACGGCAAGAAGAAGCAGAAGCGGGTCTCCGGGGTCGTCGCCTACGAGCTGGCCACCGGCGAGCTGCACGTCTTCCAGGCGAAGTCCGTGGTGTTCGCGACGGGCGGCTTCGGGAAGATCTACAAGACGACCTCGAACGCGCACACCCTGACCGGCGACGGCGTCGGCATCGTCTGGCGCAAGGGCCTGCCGCTCGAGGACATGGAGTTCTTCCAGTTCCACCCGACAGGACTCGCCGGCCTCGGCATCCTCCTCACCGAGGGCGCCCGCGGCGAAGGCGCGATCCTCCGCAACGCGGACGGCGAGCGCTTCATGGAGCGCTACGCGCCCACCATCAAGGACCTCGCGCCGCGCGACATCGTGTCCCGCTGCATGGTCCAGGAGGTGGCGGAAGGCCGCGGGGCCGGGCCGCTGAAGGACTACGTGCTCCTCGACTGCACCCACCTGGGCGCCGAGGTCCTCGAGTCGAAGCTCCCGGACATCACCGAGTTCGCGCGCACCTACCTGGGAGTCGACCCCGTCGTCGAGCCGGTGCCGGTCATGCCGACCGCGCACTACGCGATGGGCGGGATCCCGACCAACGTGCGCGCCGAGGTCCTCTCCGACAACGACACGGTCGTCCCCGGCCTGTACGCGGCCGGCGAGTGCGCCTGCGTGTCCGTGCACGGCTCGAACCGCCTCGGCACCAACTCGCTGCTCGACATCAACGTGTTCGGCAAGCGCGCCGGCAACAACGCCGTCGAGTACGCGGCGACCGCCGAGTTCGTGCCGCTGCCCGCCGACCCGGCCAAGGAGATCCGCGAGCTCATCGAGATGCTCCGCTCCTCCACCGGCACCGAGCGGATCGCCTCGATCCGCAAGGAGCTGCAGGACGAGATGGACCGCAAGGCCCAGGTGTTCCGCACCGAGGAGAGCCTCGGCGAGATGATGGAGATCATCGTCGGCCTGCGCGACCGCTACCGGAACATCGCCGTGCAGGACAAGGGCAAGAGGTTCAACACCGACCTGCTCGAGGCGATCGAACTGGGCTTCCTGCTCGACCTCGCCGAGGTCGTCGTCTACTCCGCCCGGAACCGCAAGGAGAGCCGCGGCGGCCACATGCGCGACGACTTCCCGAAGCGGGACGACGACGGCTACATGAAGCACACGATGGCGTACCTGACCGGCGACCCGCACTCGTCGCACGCGGACGACCACATCCGCCTCGACTGGAAGCCGGTCGTGATCACGAACTACCAGCCGATGGAACGGAAGTACTGATGCGCGCCGCGATCACGAACGCTGTTCCACGCACGCCAGATGGAACGGAAGTACTGATGCGCGCCGCGATCACGAACGCTGTTCCACGCACGCCAGATGGAACGGGAGTACTGATGCGCGCCGCGATCACGAACGCTGTTCCACGCACGCCAGATGGAACGGAAGTACTGATGCGCGCCGCCGGCCTGACGATGGAGGGGACCTACTGATGTCGACCATGACGATCGAGGCAGCGCAGACGCGGATCCCGGAGCGCACCACCGAGACCACCGAGGTGGAGGACGCCCCTCCCGGCTCCTTCGTGGTGACGCTGATCATCCGCCGGTACATCCCGGAGGTCGACGACGAGCCGCGCTGGGAGGACTTCGACGTCCGGGTCCTCCCGACGGACCGCATCCTCGACGCCCTGCACAAGATCAAGTGGGAGCAGGACGGGTCGCTGACTTTCCGCCGCTCCTGCGCGCACGGCATCTGCGGCTCCGACGCGATGCGCATCAACGGGCGGAACCGGCTGGCGTGCAAGACGCTGATCAAGGACCTCGACCCGCTGAAGCCGATCTACGTCGAGGCGATCAAGGGCCTGCCGCTCGAGAAGGACCTTATCGTCGACATGGAGCCCTTCTTCGAGTCGTACCGGCAGATCCAGCCGTTCCTCATCGCCGGCGCCGCGCCGGCCGGGGGCCGCGAGCGCCCGCAGAACCCTGTCGCCCGCGAGCGCTTCGACGACACCACCAAGTGCATCCTGTGCGCCGCGTGCACGTCGTCCTGTCCCGTGTTCTGGACCGACGGCCAGTACTTCGGGCCGGCCGCGATCGTGAACGCGCACCGCTTCATCTTCGACGACCGCGACGAGGGCTCCCAGGTGCGCCTCGACGTCCTCAACGACAAGGAGGGCGTGTGGCGCTGCCGCACGACGTTCAACTGCTCCGAGGCGTGCCCGCGCGGCATCGAGATCACGAAGGCGATCCAGGAAGTGAAGCAGGCGATCCTGACGGGCAAGACCAAGTAGGTCGCCTCCCCTCATCGGCCTCCCACCTGCCCTCAACAGGCTGGATTCCCTCCAACAGGCTGTAACACGCCGTTCTAGCCTGTTGACGGGAAACTAGCCTGTTGAGGGCAGGTGCATGTCGGCCGGGTGACGAGCCGGTGAGGACTCCTCCCCAGTCGATGTTCCCGGCGGGCCGTCCGGATTCTCCGGCCTGACCCATTTGTCGGCGGACGAACCGGCGGACGATTTTCACCGTGCCCACGGCCGCGCCGACCCTGCTGCGAACCGCAACCCTCCGCGAACGAGGGTGGACGAAGTCTGCTCTGGATCGGGCGGTCGAGGAGGGGCGGCTCTGGAGGGTCGTGCGGGGCTGGTACGCAGAGCCCGGGCACCGATCCGGAGCTCATCCAGGCGGTCCGGCTCGGCGGCCGGCTGGGCTGCGTGTCAGCGCTGAGGGTGCAGGGCGCCTGGTTCCCACCCGACGCCGCCACCCACATAGCCATGCCCTGGTCGGCAGACGGACGACGCATCCGAGTGCGTGGGCTGCCGGACAGCGTGAGGCTCCATTGGAGCTCGCGGGCCGAGCAGCAGCAGTAGCGCACCGGGCTGAGCACCACAGCCCTCGCCATCGCGCACATGGTCGAGTGCCAGCCGACCCACTACTCGAGCGCGGTGCTGGACTCCCTGATCCACCGGCGCATCGCGTCCGAGCGACTCATCCGGGATGTCCTCGCCCGGATTCCCGATCACTACGGCGCCTTGGCCGCTCGCCTCGACGGCCGCAGCGAGGAGGGCATCGAGACGATCGCCCGCGTGCGCCTTGCCGATGCGGGCATCGTCGCGGAACCGCAGGTCGTTGTTCCGGGCATCGGACGCGTGGATCTGCTGATCGACGGCTGGCTGGCGATCGAGGTGGACGGTAGGGAGACGCACGCCCAGCAGGCGGCCTTCACCAGTGACCGACGCCGCACCGCGCTCCTGCTCCAGCGGGGCATCGACGTCCTGCACTTCAGCTACTCCCAGGTGATCTACGAGTGGCCCCTGGTGCTCGGCACCGTCCTATCCATGCTCCCGCGCCGCTGAGGTTCTTTCCTCGCCCGCTTCTACTTGCCCTCAACAGGCCAGATTCCCCTCAACAGGCCAGAACTGCCCCTTCCAGCCTGTTGGAGGCAAGACAGCCTGTTGAGGGCAAGTGGCGGAGCGAGTTGACGGCCGGACGGGGTGTCGCCGCACCAAGAGGGTAGGCGACGGCGCGGCGCAACCCTGACGGGGCG
>DATCMN010000185.1:0-8395 GCA_036563405.1 Naasia sp.
CATCCCGATGACGACTCGGAACATCGTGGCGCCGAGCTGGACGTAGGTGTCCGGCTGGGTCAGGTTGACCCCGAGCTGCGCGAACACCGCGATCGGGCTCGGGAGGATGGACTCCTTCATGAAGAGCGAGACCACCTGCCAGAGCAGGAGGAGCGCAAGCACGGAGAGACCGCGGCGCCAGAGCCCGCGCCATCGCCGGGCCCGGTTGTCCCGCGCTATCGAGGCGCTGTCGAACACCACCTCGGATTCAAGGGCTGGAGTTGCAGTGGTCAACGCTGTCCACCTTTCATCATTGAGAAGTCCGGTCGCCGAGACCCGGAACAGGGGAGGAGCGCCCGGGGTCAGGCGTTCCGGTCGATGTGCTGGTCTTGGAAGTAGATGGTCGCCTTCTCGTACATCCGGCCCATGGTCGCGACTGTCGCGTCGAGGTCGGCGGCGGAGAGGTCGTCGGTCAGGTAGTGGATGAACTCGCTGAGCGCCTCATCGGCGGCCGCCACGGCGGCGAGGCCGGCATCCGTGACGCCGAGCACTACCGCCCGCCGGTCGTGCTGGCTGGGGGTGGTGATCATGAGCCCGCGCCGGACGAGCCCGTCCACGTTCTCGGACACCGTCGGCAGGGTGAGGTTGCCGCGAGCGGCGAGCTGCCCCATCGAGGTGGCGCCTTCGGCGACCCGAGACAGGGTGCGGTACTGGCGGAAGGTGAGCCGCGGGTCGAGGCCGGCCAGGATCGCGGTGTGCAACCGGCTGAGGCGGGTCGGGAAGGCGACCAGCAGGTCGAGGGTGGCCGGGTCGATCTTGCGTCCGCGTGCCGTGCTTCGAGCCATCTGCCACCATCTCCTTCGGGGACCTATTAGTTGGAACCCATACTATATTAGGTCACCTTACTATTCAATCGGCCGGGGGCGGCGCACCCGGGGCGTCCTCCCGGATGCGCCGCTCGCCGCTACTCCTCGAATACGGGGTAGTCGAGGGAGAACAGTGCCGGGTCGACCTCCTTGGGAAAGGCCGGGTCGAGGTACGGCGTGAGGGTCGTGACCAGCTGCTTCATGCCGTCGACCTCCTCCTCGCTCCACTCGGTCACCCACGACTCGCTGTAGAGCTCCTGGAAGGTCTCGGCAGCATCCTGGGGCTGCCCGATCGCCTCCACGTAGGTCTCCCAGATCTCCTCGTTCTCCTGGATGTCGAGGACGGCGTCGCGGATGGCGCTGGCGTACGCCCGCACCTCGCCGCAGTGGGCCTCGGCGTACTCCTCGGTCGTGACCGGGCCGAGGTAGAGCGCCTGGAAGTCGAACGTGTCCGGGAAGTCGGTGCGCAGGTCGACGATCTGGCGGTAGGTGCCCTCGAACTGCTGGACGGCGGTGGCGTCGACGCCGAGGATGACGGCTTCGAGCTGCCCCTGGTCGAGGAGTCCGATCAGCGCGGCGTCCGGAGCGACCACCACTTCACCATCGGTGTCTTCGAGCAGATTGAAGTCCTCCGACTCCTGCGCGTAGGCCTGCATGATCGAGGTGATCGCGCCGTTCAGCGCGGTGAAGGACCCGACCTTCTTGCCCTTCAGGTCGCCGATGCTCTGGTACGGCGAGTCCTCCTTGACGAACATGCCGTTGCCCGGCGTGGAGAGAGCGCCGACGAAGATGACGTCGGCGCCGGTGTCGCGCGCCTGGACCATGGTGGTGAGCCCGCCGAAGCCGAGGTTGACGGCCTTCTGGACGATCGCCTGGGCTGTTGCGGGAGGATTCTGGAACTCCTGGACCTGCAGGTCGAGGTTGTACTTCGTGTCGAAGCCGCCCTCCTTGACGTGCTTGATCACGAGGTCCTGAGCGCCCGGGTTGGTGGCCACCGTCGCGGTGGCCATGCTCTCGGGCATCGGGCAGGCGTCGTCGGACGGAGCGCCGCTCGCCGCGGGGGCCGACGACGGCGCCGCCTCTGGGGAGCTGGCTGTGGCGCAGCCGGCGAGGGCGAATGCCACGACGGCGAAAGCCGCAAGTGCAGGAGTGCTTCTCTTGTGCATGTCGCTTCCAATCTCGGTTCTCCAGTCGCCGCGACGATGCGGCGCCTGCGTGCGCGGCGGGGACCACGCGTGGGCGGACCCCTCCGGCCTCTCTGCTACTCAGGGGTCCTAACTAGTTGCTGCCCAGATAGTTCGTACCCCATATGGAATCCGGCGTCAATGGACGCGCGCCGTCTCGCAGTCAAACCGCAATGCGCCCGATCGGCCGCTCTTGCGCCGCTTCCCGCAGAACCGTTAGGGTCCCTAACTCACAGGCCCCCTTTGTAATCCACGCAACGACGCGCGGCCCGGCCGCGGGTGGAGGAGACGAATATGAGCAGTCCCTACGACTTCAGCGGCAAGGTGATCCTGATCACCGGCGGAGCGAGCGGCATCGGCGCAGCAACAGCCCGGGCGGCGGCGGACGCCGGCGCGAAGGTGGCGATCCTCGACCTCAACGCGGAGCTCGGGGACGCCGTGGCGGCCGAGCACGAGAGCATCTCCTTCCATAAGGTCGACGTGTCGGACCACGACGCCGTCGTCGAGGTGGTCGGCGGGATCGCATCATCCGAGGGCCGCATCGACGGCCTCGTGTGCTGTGCAATCGTCCAGCCCCTCATCCCGGTGATCGAGATGACGCCCGAGCGACTCAAAATGGTGCTCGCGATCAACGTGGAGGGCGTCTTCTGGGCCTGCAAGGCGGCGGCCCCGACGATGATGCGGCAGAACAGCGGCTCCATCATCCTGTTCGTCTCCGGCACCGCCGACTTCGGCAAGCCCAACTCGTCGCCGTACACCGCGTCGAAGGGCGCGGTCGCCGGCTTCGCGCACACCTTCGCCAAGGAGGTCCAGCCGTACGGCGTCCGCGTCAACATGCTGCGTCCCGGCATCATCGACACCCCGCAGTTCCGCGCATCCAACCCGGACGCCGACTACAGCAAGTTCGACAAGCCGGAGGACGTGGTGGGCCCTGCCATGTTCCTGCTCTCCGACTTCGCGACGATGACGAACTCCATCGTGACCCGCGAGGGGTCGCTGCCCCGGACCCCGAAGACCTACGAGGGATGAGCGGGGCGCGCGCGACCGGCGCCCTGCCGGTCAACGTCGACTCGCTGAAGATGCCGGCGCCCCTCACCCATGCGTTCGCGGTGCCTGCCAGCACGAAGCTCGTGTTCGTGAGCGGGCTCACCGCGAAGGACGCGGAGGGGCAGACGGTCGGGGCCGGCGACGCGGAGGCCCAGGCGGACCACATCCTCACCGTGATCGGCGAGATCCTCACGGCCGCCGGCGGCAGCATCGACGACGTCATCAAGCTCACCGTCTACCTGCAGGACCGTTCGTACGCCCCGCAGGTGGGCAAGGCGCGGGGCCGGCACTTCTCGTCGGCGCCGCTGCCTGCGTCGACGATGGTCGTCGCCCAGCTCATGTCAGACGACCAGCTCGTCGAGATCGAAGCGGTCGCGGCCATCCCGGCCTGACTTGCGCTGCGACGTGCCGGCCCACCCGGGTGGGTCCGGCCGTCGCGGGCCCGCCGCCGCACCCTGTTCCCGGAGAGGCCAGAGCATGACCAGCATCCTCACGACGGTCGAGGCGGACTCGTTCATCGGCGGCGGCAGGACACTGCCGGCGCATTCGACGTTCGAGGTCCGCGACCCGGGCCGGACGTCGGACGTGGTCGGCCTCGTGCACGCCGTCTCCCCGGAGCAGGTGGACGAAGTGGCGCGCGCGGCCGCGGCGGCCCAGCCCGGCTGGGAAGCGGCAGGCGTAGCCGCGCGGGCGGCCCTGCTCCTCCGGGTCGCCGACCTGCTGGAGGCCGACACCGCGGAACTCGCCCCCACCCTCACCCGGGAGAACGGCGCGCTCGTCGCCGTCTCCCGCAACGAGTTCCTCGCCGCGGCGCGCATCTTCCGGTTCACCGCCGAGCACGCGATCACCGCCCTCTCGGAGCCGGAGCGCCACCGCGGGCCGGGTGGGGAGGTGGTGGTCGAGCGGCGGCCGTTCGGGGTGATCGCCGCGATCGTGCCGTGGAACGCACCGCTGATCCTCGCCGCGCAGAAGATCGCCCCCGCCCTCGCCGCCGGCAACACCGTCATCCTGAAGCCCTCGCCGTTCGCGCCGATCACCGTGACCCTCGTGCTCCGGCGCATCGCCGAGCTGCTGCCCGAAGCCGTCGTGAGCGTCCTGCACGGGGACGGCGACGTGGGGGAGGCGCTGATCCGTCACCCGGACGTGAGGAAGGTGACCTTCACCGGCGGCGGCGCCACCGCGCGATCGATCATGCGGACGGCCGCCGATTCCCTCGTCCGCCTGCATTTCGAGCTCGGCGGCAACGATCCCGCCATCGTCCTCGACGATGCGGACGTCGAGAGCACCGCCCGCACGATAGTCGACTCCGCGTTCCGGCGGGCGGGACAGGTCTGCTACGCGATCAAGCGCGTCTACGTGCCCCGCACGCACCTCGCTCCGTTCCTGGACGCCGCGCTCGACGAGCTGTCCTCCCACCGCGTCGGGCACGGGCTCGACGAGCGGAGCACCATGGGGCCGGTGAACAACCGCGGGCAGTTCGACAGGATCGCGAACCTGCACGAGGAACTGCGGGCGAGCGGGACCCCCGTGCACACGGTGGGCGAGGCGGTCGACGGCACCGCGTGGGGTGACGGCTGCTACCTGCTGCCGGCGCTCGTCCCCGACGCTCCACCCGGATCCCGCCTCGTCGTCGAGGAGCAGTTCGGCCCGATCCTGCCCATCGTCGCGTACGACGATGAGGAGCAGGCGATCGCCATGGCCAACGGGACCGAGTTCGGCCTCGCCTCCTCCGTGTGGTCGTCCGATCCTGATCGCGCGCAAGGCGTCGCGCGCGGCATCGAGGCCGGGCTGACCTTCATCAACGGCCACCAGCTGACCCCGGTCGCCCAGCAGTTCGCTCCCTTCGGCGGGGTCAAGCAGAGCGGCATGGGCTGGGAGAACTCGCCCGCCGGGCTGGGGGAGTACCTGGAGTACCACACGCTGCACCTGCCCGGGAGCTCCGCATGACGACGTCGGGCGTCGAGGAGCCGGGGACCGGCTCTGGCGGCGGCACCGGCACCGGCACCGACGAGTCGGGCGCCGACGCCCTGCTGGCCGGCCTCCGCGCCGCCGGGGTCGACGTCGTGTTCGCGAACCTCGGCAGCGACCACGCCGGGATCATCGAGTCCCTCGCCGCCGCGCGTCGGGACGGCGAGGAGACTCCCGCCGTGGTCCTCGCCCCGCACGAGGCGAGCGCGATGCACGCCGCCCACGGCTACGCGGCGGTCACCGGCCGCCCGCAGGCCGTCTTCGTGCACGTCGACGTCGGCACCGCGAACCTGGGCGGCGCCGTGCACAACGCCGCACGGGCGCGGATACCGGCGCTGATCTTCGCGGGCCTCACCCCGTACACGCTGGAGGGGGAGCTGCCGGGGACCCGGAACAGCTACCCCAACCACCTCCAGGACGTGCACGACCAGCACGCTCTTGTGCGCCCGTATACGAAGTGGAGCTACGACCTCCGCACCGGGACCAACGCCCGGCAGGTGGTGCTGCGCGCGCTGCAGCTCGCCGCGAGCAGCCCGAAGGGCCCTGTCTATCTGACGGCCGCGCGCGAGGTGCTCGCGATGCGCGGTGCCGGGCGGCACCCCGACCCTGCCCTCTGGGCCCCCATCGATCCGGTGCCCGCACCGGATGACGCCATCCGAGAAATGGTGGCCGCGATAGCCGAGGCGCGGTTCCCCGTGCTGGTCACCTCCGGTCTCGGCCGGGAGCCGGAGTCGGTCCGCCACCTCGTCGAACTGGCCGAGACGATGGGGATGGGCGTGGTGAACGCCCTGCCGTCCGCTTTGGCGTTCCCCGCCGACCACGACCTGCACATCGGCTATCTCGCCGACCCCGTCCTCGCCGAGGCGGACCTCCTGCTCGTGGTGGACAGCGGCGCGCCCTGGATGCCGGCGATCGCCGCCCCGCGGCCGGACGCGGCGGTCTACGTGATCGACTCCGACCCGCTGCAGGAGAGCATCCCGCTCTGGTACCTGGAGGCGCGCCGCTTCGTCCGGGCGGATCCCGAGGTCGCGGTCGCCCAGCTGACGGCCGCGGCGCACGTGACGCCCGACCGGGGCGACGTCGAGGGCCGGCGGGCGAGGCTCGGGGCCGTGCACGCGAAGCAGCGCGCGGCCTGGGCGGCGGAGCGGAACGACGCGCGGCTCACCGCCGCGACGGTCGCCACCGCCCTCCATGCTCTGGTCGACGACGACACCGTCCTGCTCAACGAGTCGATCAGCAACGCGTCCACCGTCTTCCGGCACTTCCCCCGGACTCGGCCCGGCACCCTGCTGGCGAGCGGCGGCTCGTCGCTCGGCTGGCACGGCGGTGCCGCGGTCGGCATCAAGCTGGCGCGACCCGACGTGACGGTCGTCGCGATCGTCGGCGACGGCTCGTACCACCTGAGCGAGCCGACCTCCACATACTGGATGGCCGCCCAGTACGGCACCCCGTTCCTCACCGTGATCCTGGATAACGGGGGCTGGAACGCGACCAAGCAGAACGTGCTGCGCCAGCACGCCGGCGGTGCCGCGAAGGAGACCGCCCGCTACTTCGTGAACCTCGGCCAGACCACCGACCTCGCGGGTGTCGCCCTCGCGGCCGGCGGCGCCCACGCCGCAACGGTCGACGATCCGTCGAAGCTCGAGGCTGCGTTGAGCGACGGCCTCGCCGCAGTGCGCGACGGGCGGTGCGCCGTCATCCGCGTCATCCTCGAAGCGGTCTCGGATGAGCCTGCCGACATCCCGCCCGCAGGCTCCGCCTGATCGGCGTGCCTCAGGACTGGATGGCCGCCAGGGCGATCTCGACCATCGCCTCGAACGTCGTCTCCCGCTGCTCGGCGGTCATCTCGCCACGGCCGTCGAGGAGGTCGCTGACGGTGCCCACCATGAGCGTCTCGATGCCTTCCGCGGCGCCCACCGCGTAGAGTCCGGCCGCCTCCATCTCGACGGCGAGCGTGCCGAGCGCGGTCAGCCGCTCGGTGACGCTCGGGTCGGGCGCGTAGAACGCGTCGCTGGTGAACACGCTGCCGACATGCATGCGCGCTCCGGTCTTCTCGCCGTACTCGACCGCCGCCCGCAGGAGCGGGAAGGAGGGAGAGTGGCTGAAGTGGACGCCGGGCAGCCTCAGGGCCGTCATGGCGGAATCGGTGTGCGGCGGCCAGCGCCACGACCACATCGCCGAGCTCAAGCTGCGGCGCCAACCCGCCGACAGTGCCGATGCGGACGATGCGCTTCACGCCGTAGTGCCGCGCAAGTTCGGTCGCGTAGATACTGACAGACGGCATCCCCATTCCCGAGGCCAGGATCGAGATCGGCCGGCCGCGGTACTCGCCGGTGAAGCCGAGGATGCCACGCACCTCCGTCACCAGCCGCGGGTTAGCGAAGAACCGCTCGGCGATGCGCTTCGCTCGGCGAGGGTCGCCGGGCATGAGGACCTCGGGGGCGAAGTCGCCGGGGTGAGCTGCGATGTGGGGTGTGGGCATGAGGGGTGTCCTTCCGTTCTCTGCGGCTGGGCTGGCCCGCGGGTGCCGGCCCGGCCCCGCGGCACTGGCCCTCGCTCTCGGCAGATCCGAATGAGGCTTGGGGGGCTGCTGCTCAAGCGTGTCAGAGCCGCCCGGGGCTACTTGTCCGCAAGGTGGGCGCGGCTGGGCTCGCCCTGGGTCGGGCCGTCAACCCAGGGCGAGTCTGGTCCGAACGAGATTCTGCGGATGTGCATCTGTCGCAGGGTTCGGGATGAGTTCCACGAGTGGAAGGCGATGGCGTCCGTCCCGTCGGGGGCGACCGTGAGACTGTTGTGGCCGGGGCCGATCAATCCGTCGCCCGTCTCCAGCAGCCGAGGAGCGGCGTGGGAGGCATGTAGCCATGGCCCCAGCGGTGAGTCCGACACGGCCCAGGACACCCCATATCCAGGGCCCGTCCACGCGCCGCCCGAGTAAGTGAGCCAGTAGCGGCCCTGCCGGTAGACCACCGCGGGCCCTTCCAGGGTGTGCCAGTCGTACCGGCGGCCGTACATGAGACGCCCGCTCTCGTAGAGCTGCCAGTCAGCGGAAGGTGCGAGGACTTCGACGGCCGGACCGTCGACGCTGGACATCCCCCGGAGCGGGACCACTGCCAGATGCGTGCCCGGTCGTTCGGCTCGGAGGACATCGCGCGCAAAGAACAGATACCACCGACCGTCGTAGTCGCGGAAAGGGTGCGCGTCGATGGCGAATCTCTCCGCGGGCGTCAAGTTGACCCCGAGATCCTCGAATGGCCCGTCCGGGCTGTCCGACACCGCCACCCGGATGTGGTGACCCGCGATGTCGTGGCCGACGGAGTAGTACATCCACCAGCGCCCCTCGGAGAAGGCCAC
>DATCMN010000186.1:0-4928 GCA_036563405.1 Naasia sp.
GATCCCCGTCGTGCGGGACGACCACGGTGACCCCGGTGCGCACCGGCCCCTCCCCGACCGACAGTGCACCCTCACCCCGCAGGACCGTCGCGTGGCCGACTCCGACGCCCGCGACATCGGTGATCGCGTCGTGCTCGCCGGGACGGAAGCGGGAGAGATCGAAGGCGGCGGGGAGGTGCATCAGCGCATTCTCCTGCTCTTCGCCGATCAGCGCGACGCGCGCGCCCCGCGCGGCCGCATGCTCACCTGGATGGCGACCGCGGCGGCCAGCATGAGCACCACGGCGATGAGCGAGGTCGCCCCCACCCCGCTGTCGAAAGCCGCCCGTGCGGAGTCGATGAGCGCCGCGCCCTGACCGGCGGGCAGCGACTCCGCCACGCTGATGGCGCCTCCCAGGGTCTCGCCGGCCTGGCGGGCCGCTTCCGGATGGACGCCGACGGGGATCGACACCGCGTCGCGGTACGACGCTGCGAGGATCGCGCCCAGCGCTGCGGTGCCCAGCACCGCGCCCAGCTCGTACGCCGTCTCGGAGACACCGGAGGCCGCCCCCGTTCTCTCCGGCGGCACCGACGTCAGGATGGTGTCGTTCGAGATGGTCTCGGCGGTGCCGACGCCCACCGACAGGAGGGCGAAGGCGAGAGCGACCACCCACGCGTTGAGATCGTGCTGCTTGACGATGATCAGCGCGAAGCCCGCGGCGGTCAGCAGGATGCCCGCGACGATCACCCGGCGCGGCGGAGCCCAGCGCACGGCGTACGCCGCTGCGAGTCCCGCGACCACCGACAGCACAGCGCCGGGCAGGAGCAGCAGGCCGGCGGCGAGCGGATCGAAGCCGAGCACGAGCTGCAGGTGCTGCGACACGAAGAACAGGAAGCCGACGAGGCTGAAGACGGCCAGGAAGTTGGCCAGCACGGACCCCGCGAACGGCGCGTGCCGGAACAGGCTCAGGTCGAGCAGGGGGTTCGCGATGCGTCGCTGACGCTGCAGGAAGAGCGCACCGCTCCCCAGGGCGACGGCGAGGGCGCCGAGACCGAGCGCGCCGATGCCGTCGTGGGCGAGGACCTTGATCGCATAGACGAAGGGCGTGAGGGCGAGCAGCGAGAGCAGCACGCTCGGCACGTCGATGCGCAGGGGCGCGGGATCCTTCGATTCGGGGAGGACGAACGGAGCGAGCGCGAGCAGCGGCACCAGCAGCGGCACCGCGATGAGGAACACCGCGCCCCACGAGAAGTGGGCGAGGACCGCCCCGCCCACGATCGGGCCGAGGCTGGTGCCCGCCGCGAAGGCACCGGCCCAGACGGCGATCGCCATCGTCCGCTGGCGGGCGTCGGAGAACAGGCTGCGCAGCAGCGAGAGCGTCGAGGGCATCAGCATCGCGCCGAAGAACCCCATCGCCGCGCGAGCCGCGATGAGCAGCTCGGGACTCGGCGCGAACGCGGCCGCGGTGGAGATGGCACCGAACCCGGTGGCGCCGATCAGCAGCAGCCTGCGCCGGCCGATCCTGTCGCCGAGCGTCCCCATCGCCACGAGCAGGCCCGCCAGCACCAGCGGGTAGATGTCGACGATCCAGAGCAGGGTCGTGCTGCTCGGGCGCAGCTCCCGGCTGATCGCCGGCAGCGCGAAGCTGAGCACAGTGTTGTCGACGGAGATCAGGAGCACCGGCAGCATCAGCAGCACGAGCCCCGCCCAGGCGCGTCGGCCGGCACCCCTCGGGCCGGCACCGCTGGGGGCGGATCCGCCGCCTGACGGATCGATGTCGGAAGGGGCGGTGTCTGTGGAGCTCATGTCGATCGGAGTGGCGCGTCCTGCGCGTGGATAGCAAGTTTTACTGCACCATTCAGTACAGCAGAGTCCGACTATACCACTCAGTACAGTAAACTGCGCGAATGGCCCAGCATCGCGACAGCGCACGGGAGCGCATCCTCACGGCCTTCCAGGAGCTGCTCATCACCACGAGCGGCGCAGGCGCGTCCCTCGACGCCGTGGCCCGGGAGGCCGGCGTCACCAAGGGCGGCCTTCTGTACCACTTCGGCTCCCGGGAGAGCCTCGTCAGCGCACTCCTCGATCGTGCCGAAGCGCTCGGGGCCGAGGAACTCGAGCGGATGCGCACAGCTCCCGACGGCGCCGCCGCGCACTACGTGGCACTCGCGGAGTACATCAACAGTCCGCTCGACCGGGCGGCCCTGGCCGTCGGAGTCCTGGCCCGGCAGAACCCCCGCGCTCAGGCCCACGTACTCGAGATGCGTCGACAGTACTTCGCGCTGCTCGACGACGACCTCGGCGACCCCGAGTTCGCCCGGGCCGCCATGCTGCTCGCGGACGGCATCTACTACGACGCCACCACTATCGGCCAGCCTTTCGAGAGGGAGCTCGACATCGCCGCGTTTCTCGCCCGCCTCCGCCCGCGCACCGAGAGCTGACCCGGACGGGTCGAGCGGAGCCCTGCGCTCCGGCTCATCGCGGAAGCGCGGCCGGACGGAGCGTCACAGCGAGGCGAGCAGCACTTCGGCCGCGTCGCGCAGCCGGCCGATCCTCGTGGGATCCTCGTCGAAGTCACCGAGGAACACCGAGCCGAGCGCACTGGTCAGGATGCCGTACGCGACGGTCCCACAGGCGTCGGAGGTCGCGTGCGGCTTGGCGGCCACCACGAGCTCCTGGAGCTGCAGGCGGGTCGCGGTGTACGCGGTGCTGAGCACCTCGGCGATGTCGGGGGCGGAGCGCGAGAGCTCGACCAGCCCCAGGACGACGGCGTTCTCCCGGTCCGGGGCGTTGAATTCGGGCCCGAGGAGGTAGTCGAGGGCGCCGTCCACGTCTACGACCGTGGCCGGCAGGATCGATCCGACGCTCCCCGTCTCATCGGCGAACACCGCGATCGCGGTGTCGAGGAGCAGCTTGTCGCGGTTGCCGACGAAGTGCCGCACGTGCCCGCGGGACATGCCCGCCGTGTCGGCGATCTTGTCGAGGGTCGCGCCCCGGATGCCGTGCTCGGCGATCGTGGTCATCGTGGCGTCGATGATCTGCTCGCGGCGCTCCGCGGCGACGGATGGACGCGCCATCAGCCCTTCTCCCTCTCCTCGACCGCGGACCGCACCGTCGCGCGCCCCCGGAGCGGAGCCCCAGTCGTAGTTTCTAGTCTAGTCAGACTTGACCATCTACCGTTGGGCTCCGTACTGTGACGCTACCCGCCGGACGAGGACGCCCCGCGGACCGAGGGAGAGGGAGCGCGATGCCGGACGTGATGCGCATATCCGCGGCGCCCGAGAGCCCGCTCTCCTTCCCGGCCCGCGTGCGCACCCGGGACGGCGTGCTGCTCGCCACCGACGTCTACCTGCCGGGCGCTCCCGCCTCCCCCGACGGCACGCCGGGCGACACCATCCTGATCCGACTGCCGTACGACAAGTCCGGCGTCTACACGTTCATCCCCCTCATCGCGGAGTACTTCGGCGCGCGCGGCTACCGCGTGGTCGCCCAGGACGTGCGTGGCAAGTTCCGCTCCGAGGGCGACGCCCTCCTCTTCGTGAACGAGGTGGACGACGGCTACGACACCCTCGAATGGATCGTCCGGCAGCCCTGGTCGAACGGCAGCGTGGCGATGTGGGGCGACAGCTACTACGGGTACACGCAGTGGGCCGCCGCCGCGTCGGGACATCCCGCCCTCAAGGCGATCGCGCCCCGGGTGACCGGCACCGACCTCGGCGAGCCTGTCCTCCCGGCACCGGGCGAGCGCACCAGCGGCGTGGAGATGGGTGTGACCTTCCTGTACCCGCTCACCCACTTCTTCGAGCAGGACATGCTGGCCTGGGAGCCGGACTGGACACGGCGGGACTTCGCGGCCCAGGCCGAGGAGTTCATGCAGCAGGCCGGCCGGCGCGGGCTCTCCTACGACCAGTGGTACCCGAACCCGGTCCTGCTCCCGCGCTTCCCCGAGGGCGACCCGTTCGCCGGGCGCTCGGTGCCCGCGCTGCAGACCATCGGCTGGTGGGACAACTGCGCTCCCCTGTCCTGGCGTGATGTGGAGAGGATCGGACGTCACCCCAACTGGGACGCCCACCACTACCTGCGCATCGAGTCGATCGACCACGAGGGCTTCGACCTGCTCGACTCCGACGAGGACCGGGTGCAGGAGCGCACCGACGACCAGATTCGCCGCATCCTCCCCCGCTACCTGGACCCGGCGCTCGAGTTCTTCGAGGTGTTCGTGCGCGGCTCCGGCTCGGCCGCCGACATCCCCCGCGTCTCCTGGAACCTGGCGGGAACCGAGGGCATGCGCGCGAGCGCCGCCTGGCCTCCGGCGGGAGTCCGCACCGTGAGCCTGTACGCGACCCCGGACGAGACGCTCTCCGCCGAGCGCCCTGAGGACGCCGGCACTGTCCGCTGGGTGCACGATCCCGCCGACCCCGTCCCCTCGAGTGTTCCCGACGCCTTCTCGTTCCTGCTCTACCGCCCCGACGAGGCGCCGATCGGCGAGCGCACCGACGTGCTGCGCTTCGACTCGGAGCCGGTCAGCACCGACGTCGATCTCGCAGGACCGGTGACGGCACGGGTGCGAGTGGTCTCCGACGGCCCGGTGATGGACTGCTTCGTCCGAGTCCTCGACGTGGCGCCCGACGGGACGGCACTCCGGATCGCCCGCGGCCAGCAGCAGCTGCGGCAGGCGACGGAGCCCGCGACGCTCCACCTCGATCTCGGCCAGGTCGGCTACCGGCTCCGCGCCGGTCACCGCATCCGGGTGCACGTGTCGAGCAGCGACTACCCGGAATTCCTGCCGCAGACAGGCACCGGTGCCCATCCGTGGACCTGGGGTGAGACCCGGGTCACCACCCAGACGCTCGTCGTCGGCGGCCCCGATGCCTTTGAGCTGACCCTCCCCGTGCTCGAAGGAGAACTGCCGTGATGGAGCCCGTACTCGAGTTCGTCTTCGAGATCCG
>DATCMN010000191.1:0-12610 GCA_036563405.1 Naasia sp.
GGACGCCCTGCGCTCGCAGATGGCTTTGTACACCTCGCCGGGGCTGATCATCTCCCAAGTGCTCAGCTGGGCGGTCTACGGGCTCTCGGTGCTCTTCGCCTACTTCGACTGGAAGACGCTGCGCGACCGGGGAATCCCGCGCCCCTTCCACTGGGCCTGGAGCTTCCTAGCGTCCAGCGTGTACGGGATCGGCCGAGGCGTCGTGACACACAGGCGCGGCGCCGGCGGGAAGGTGGTGATGTGGATCGCCATCGCGGTGCTCGCGGTCGTGGCGATCAGCGTCTTCGCCTTCACTGCCTGGATCATGGCCATCACCTTCGAAGAGGTCTCCCGGTCGCCGCTCTACTCGACCTACTGACCCCTCCCACGTGGCCCGCGGCGGGTCGGGCGCGAGTGCGCGACACACCCCCCATCCGGGGTTCGCGAAACTCACCGGATGTCCGGGGTTTCGCGAGGGCGGACGCCTACGCTGGGCGTCGTGGCGCGCGTGGGCAGGAAGCATGACGAGGGGGCGATGCCCGCTCCGTCGGTGGTCTCCGTGAGCGATGCCCCCGCCCGTCCGGACGCGGTCTCGGTGGGAGACGGCCGGGTCAAGCCGGTGAACGTCGCCGTGCCGCACTGGGAGCGCTGGCGTGCCGAGCTGGCCGGCGTCGGCGGACCGTCGCCGCTGCTGCACTTCGTCGACTCGCCGCGCACCCGGATCGAACTCGGCACCACCCACCCCGGCGGCCTCGCCCAGTTCATCACCGGCAAGACCACGCTGCTCTCGAGTCTCATCCGCGACGACCTGGCCTTCCGCACCGCCAGCATCGCCGCCTCGAACATGACCGCGAAGGGCGTCGAGCTCGTCTCGACGCGAGGCATCGACTCCATCCACCTCGCCATCGGCATCGTCGAGTGGAAGCACGAGAAGAAGGAGTACCGCGCGCCGCTGCTGCTCCGCCCGCTCGCCCTGCGCCGCTACGGCCGGGACTTCGAACTCCGGCTGAAGGGGGTTCCGTTCCTCAACCCGGCGCTCTCACGTGCCATGCGGGAGCACTACTCGATTCCGCTGGACCCGGCGGAGTTCGTCGCCCTCGCCGGTACGGGCAACACCTTCAAGCCGCAGGCCGCCATCGACAGGCTCCGCGATCTCACCTCGCACCTCGCCTGGTTCTCGGTGCATCCGCGCCTCGTCGCGTCGTCCTTCGCCGATATCGCCCCGCGGATGCTCGCCGACGCCGAGAACCTCGATCACCCCGTCATCGACGCGCTCGCCGGCAACCCGAACGCGCGCTGGCGGATCAGCGAGAGCTACACGCCGGCAGAGCCGGTGTCCCAGGACGACAGGCCGCCCGCGAGCGACACCCTCGTGCTCGACGCCGATCCAGAGCAGGAGTTCGTCGTCGCACAGATCGCGGCGGGCAATTCGGTGGTCGTCAAGACCCTGCCGGGCACCGGCGCCACCCAGACCATCGTCAACGCGCTCGGCTGCCTCGTCGCCCAGCACAAGCGCGTGCTCGTCGTCAGTCCCCGTCACGCGAGCCTGGCGGCTCTCTCGGAGCGCCTCGTCGAGACGGGACTGCCGGGCATCGCCATCGCCCCCCGCTCGGTCCGACGGGACGTGATCCAGGGCATCAACCGGAACGAGAAGGCGACGGAGCGGAACACGGCGGAGGTCGACGACGCGCTCGTCCGACTCCGGTCCGTCCTCCTCGACTACCGGGACGCGCTGTCCCGACGCGACCCGGTGCTCGGCGTCTCCGCGCTCGACGCGCTCGCCGAGCTCGCGAGCCTCTCCCTCCTGCCCGACCCGCCGCAGACGACCTCGCGCCTCACCGATCGCGCGATGGATGCGCTGGCGGGGGACCGGAGGAGCGCGGCGGAGACGCTCACGCGTGCCGCCGCCCTGGGGGAGTTCCGCTACGGCCCCGGGGACTCGCCCTGGTACGGCGCGTCCTTCCCGACCTCGGCGGCCGCGGTCAACGCGCACGCGCTCGCGCGCCGTTTGAGCACCAACGACCTGCCGCTGCTCCTCGAGCGCGCCCAGGAGCTCATCGGCCGCACCCGGCTGAGGCCTTTCGAGAGCCTGGCCGAGCTCGGCATCTACCTGCGCCTGCTGCTCGACATCCGCGAGACCCTCGACCGCTTCCAGCCCGTCGTGTTCGACAGGTCGCTCGGCGAGCTGATCGCCGCGACAGGTCCGCGCCGTGAGGCGGAGGCGATGAGCGGGGCGAACAGGCGGCGACTGCGGCGGCTCGCGAAGGAGTACGTCCGCCCGGGCGTGCACGTCGCCGACCTGCACGACGCGCTCATCCGCATCCAGCAGCAGCGGGTGCTGTACCAGCGTTTCGTCACCTCAGGCGTCACGCCGGAGGTGCCGGGCGGCATCGGCGACGTCCAGGTCGCCTTCCAGCGGGTGGCCGCCGACCTCGCGGCGCTCGACGAGCCGCTGGGCGTCGCGTCGACACCCCAGTCCTTGACCTCCCTCCCCGTCCCGCAGCTCCTCGCCCGCGTCGCTGAGCTGGCCGAGGACTCGGAGGTGCTGCAGAACCTGCAGGAGCGCACTGCGCTCGTCACCTCGCTGCGGGCTCTCGATCTCGACCCGCTGCTCGACGATCTCGCCCGCCGGCACGTGCCCGAGGAGCGGGTCGGCGTCGAGCTGGAACTCGCCTGGTGGTCGAGCGTGCTCGAGCGGATGCTCGCCACGGACAAGGCACTGCTCGGCGCGAACACCCGGGTGCTGGACCGGCTCGAGGCGGACTTCCGACTCGTCGACGAGGCGCACTCCGCGGGAAGCTCGGCCCAGCTGGCCTGGGCGCTCGCCGAGGCGTGGAAGATCGGCATCGCCGACTGGCCCGATGAGGCCGAGCGCCTCAAGCAGCTGCTCCGCGGCGCAGAGGCCGACGCCACCCGGCTGCACCAGGCCGCTCCGCACCTCTCCCGGCTCGTCGCTCCCGTCTGGCTCGCCTCGCCGTACGACGTGTGGTCCATCTCCGACACGATCCCGTTCGACGCGGTGTTCCTCCTCGACGCCGGAGCGGTCAGCGTGGCGGAGAGCCTCGGCTCCATCCGCCGCGCCCGCCAGACCGTGCTGTTCGGCGACCCGGTGACCCAGACGCCGGCCGACTTCCGCATCGCCGTCCAGGACCTCACCACGGAGGCCCCCGGCGACGCGCGGACCCAGGAGCAGCTCGACGCCCGGCACGCCGACTCTGCGCTCTCGAAGCTCAGCGAGCTGCTGCCGACCCTGGAGCTCACCCGCAGCTACCGGGCGGGCGGGCAGGACCTCGCAGAGCTCGTCAATCGCCGGTTCTACGGCGGCAAGATCCAGTCGCTGCCGTGGGCGGGCAGCTTCCTCGGCCGGCCGAGCCTGGTGCTCGACTATGTGGAGGACGGCCACGGCCTGCCCGACGCCGATTCGCGCTCGGTGGAGAGCGTCGAAGCCGAGGTCGCCCGGGTCGTTGAACTGGTGCTCGACCATGCGATCAACCGCACCAACGAATCGCTGCTCGTCGTCACCGCCAGCCACAAGCATGCGGTGCGCGTGCAGGCGGCCGTGCTGCGCGCCGTCGCGCGCCGGGTGGAGGTCACCGACTTCTTCCTCAAGGAGCGTGCCGAGTCGTTCATGGTGGTGACGCTGGAGCAGGCCGTCGCCCTCAGCCGCGACAGGGTCATCCTCTCCATCGGCTACGGCCGCACCCCGCACGGCCGGATGCTCTCCGATTTCGGTCCGCTCGGCCGGCCCGGTGGGGACAGGCTCCTCGCCTCCGCCGTCACCCGCGCCCGCCGGTCGCTCGTGATCGTCTCCTGCTTCCGTCCCGAGGATCTCTCGACCGACCGGATAACGCACGGTGTCGTCGCGCTCCGCGAGGTGCTCATGGAGGCCGAGGCGCGCAGCGCCGAGCAGGCCGAGCCCGCCGGCGCCGACGCCATGCTCACCGACCTCGCCCGCCGTCTGAACGCCCTGGGCCTGCAGACCCGGCTGGACTACCGCGGCAAGCTCGGGCTCGTGGCGTCTTACGAGGGCAAGGCGATCGCCATCGAGACCGACGCGACGCAGAGCGGGATGAGCCTCCGCGAGGCGCTCCGGCTCCGACCGGAGCAGCTGAAGCGGCTCGGCTGGCACTACATCCGCGTGCACAGCTTCGAGCTGTTCGCCGACCCGGGGGCCGTGGCCCTCCGCATCGCCATCGCGCTCGGCGCCAAGCATCTGGCCCCGCAGACCGAGGCGATCCCCGTCATCGCCCTCTAGCGAGGCCCCCGACGGGTAGCGTGGCAGGCGTGGAGAAGCGCCCCAGCCGTCGCGTGCGCACTGAGCCGGCGCCCGGTACGGACCCCGAGCCCCAGCTGCCCGGAGCCCCGGAGCGTGCGGCGGAGGACGTTGACGAGGGCGACCGCGCGGACGGCAACGACGAGCGCCTGAGAAGGGACGTCCCGCCGCACTGGTGACTAACGGCAACGTTCCGGCCTGACGGCAACGCTCGACGGTTGCCGTTAGGCCGGATGGTTGCCGTGATTCGGTTGGTCGCTAGGAGCCGTTCGCGTTCGGCGGGATGATCGCGTGCTTGCCGGTGGTCGTCGGCACGACCTCCGCGTCGGCACGCGCGGCGAGCAGGTCCCGGATCTCGCCCAGCAGCTCGGCCTCCGTCGGCGGGACGTTGGCGGGGGAGGCGGCCTCCTCGGCCTGCTGCTTGGCGAACGCCACCTTCTTCAGATGATTGATCGGCAGCACGAGGACGAAGTAGACGACCGCGGCGATGATGAGGAACTGCAGGAGCGCCGCGATCGCGACACCGAACTTGATGGTGGCGGTGCCGCCGGACGTGGTCGGGATGCCGACGTCGAGGGCGTCGTTCAGGCTCTCGGCGTTGAAGAGGGCGCCGATGGCCGGGTTGAAGATGCCGGCGACGAGCGAATTCACGATCGCCGTGAACGCCGTGCCGATGACGACCGCGATCGCCAGTTCGATGACGTTGCCGCGGAGGATGAACTCCTTGAAGCCCTTGAGGATGCCTGCCCGCTTCTCCCGGGCCTTCCCGGGTGCTGGCGTTGCTGCCGGTGCCGCGGTGGTCACGAGCCTGCCTTGGTGGCGGCCGGAGCGGAGGATCCCGACGAGCCGGAGGAGCTGCCGCCCGAGGAGGAGCTGCCGCCCGACGAGGAGCCGCCCGAGGAGGAGCCGCCCGATGAGGACCCGCCCGACGACGAGTCACCCCCACCGGACGACGAGCCCGACGAGGACGACCCGGACGAATCCGACGATCCTCCCGACTTCGACGAATCCGCTGAGGACTTGGCGCGCGAGTCCGTGCGGTAGAAGCCCGACCCGTTGAAGGTGACGCCGACGGCGCTGAACAGCTTCCGCAGCGAGCCGCCGCACACCTGGCAGGTGGTCAGCGAGTCTTCCGTGAACGACTGCTGGATGTCGAAGGCGTTCCCGCATGCGGTGCACTTGTAGGAGTAGGTGGGCATGCTTCTTCCGGGGTGTTCGGGGGACCAGAGGCGGTCAGGACCGGGAGGGCGAGGGGAACGCGAGGACGCGCAGCGGCGTGACCGCGCCATCCACCGGCTGGTCGTGGCGCTCCCGCGGCACCTCGTCCACCACCTCGGTGTCGAAGACTACCGCGTACACCGGAGGGCACTTCTCCATCGAGCCGAGAGTCTTGTCGTAGTAGCCGCGACCCCAGCCGAGCCGCACGCCCCGGACGTCGACGCAGGCGGCGGGCACCAGGATCAGGTCGACGTCGTTGATGGCGATCGGACCCAGCAGCTCGCCGACCGGCTCCGGCATGCCGGCGAGTCCGATCTCCTCCTCGTCGCCCGTGAAGCGGGTCCAGTCGAGCAGGCCGTCGCGCCGGGCGACGGGAAGCAGGGTCCGCACGCCCTTCTGCAGCGCCCACTGCAGGAAGGGTCGGGTCTCCGGTTCCGCGAACGCCGAGAGGTAGCAGGACACGGATCGCGCCTGCAGCTGCTGGGTGAGCGCGATGAGGTTGGAGGTGAGGCCAGCGGTGGCCGCCGAACGCTCCGAGGAGGTGAGGTTGCGACGACGTTCCCTCAGCTCTGCACGCAAAGCCCTCTTCTGGGGGCTCAGGTCGGCCGACATGCCGCAATCTTAGGCGGCGGGTCCCTATAGATTGGCTCAATGGCTTCGATCACGAAGGCGGTCATCCCCGCCGCCGGCCTCGGTACCCGCTTCCTTCCCGCGACCAAGGCCATGCCCAAGGAGATGCTTCCGGTCGTGGACCGGCCCGCCATCCAGTACGTGGTGGAGGAGGCGGTCGCCGCCGGCCTCACCGATGTGCTCATGATCACGGGTCGCAACAAGAACGCTCTCGAGAACCACTTCGACCGCGTCGCGGAGCTCGAGTACACCCTCGAGGCGAAGGGCGACCTCGCCAAGCTGGAGCGCGTGAACGAGTCCACGGGCCTGGCTGACATCCACTACGTCCGCCAGGGCGACCCCAAGGGCCTCGGGCACGCAGTGCTGCGCGCACGCATGCACGTCGGCCACGAGCCCTTCGCGGTGCTCCTCGGCGACGACCTCATCGACGCCCGCGACCCGCTGCTGTCGCGGATGATCGACGAGCAGCAGAAGCGGAACGCGACGATCGTCGCCCTCCTCGAGGTCGACCCCGACTCCATCCACCTGTACGGCGCCGCGGCCGTCGAGGCGACCGACGAGGACGACGTGGTGCGCATCACCGGTCTCGTCGAGAAGCCCCCGAAGGAGTCCGCTCCCTCCAACCTCGCCATCATCGGCCGCTACGTGCTCCGGCCCGAGGTGTTCGACGTGCTGGAGCGGACCGAGCCCGGCAAGGGCGGCGAGATCCAGCTGACCGACGCGCTGCAGACCCTGGCGAGCGACGAGAGCACCGGCGGCGTCTACGGCGTCATCTTCCGGGGCCGCCGATACGACACCGGCGACAAGATCGACTACATCAAGGCGATCGTGCAGCTCGCCTCCGAGCGCGAGGATCTCGGTCCCGAGCTCCGGCCCTGGCTGAAGACCTTCGCAGCGTCGATCGACGACTAGCGGTGGCCATCATCCCCACCCTGCGGGACGGCCGGATATCGATCCGACCGATCCGGCTGCGCGACGCGCGCCCGCTGGAGCGGGAGCTGCTCGACAACCGCGGCTGGCTGCGGGAGTGGGAGGCCACCAATCCGCGCGGATCGATCAGCTTCGACACCCGGGGCAGCATCCGCGCGCTCCAGGTGAACGCGCGTGCCGGGCAGGGGCTGCCGTTCATCATCGAGGTGGACGGCGAGCTGGCGGGGCAGCTCAACGTGTCCGGCATCACCTACGGCTCGACCTCGTCGGCGTCGATCGGGTACTGGATAGCCGAGCGCTTCGCGGGCGCCGGCGCCACCCCTGTCTCCGTCGCTCTCGCCACCGACTACTGCTTCCAGCAGCTGGGGTTGCACCGGATGGAGATCTGCATCCGGCCGGAGAACGCCAAGTCGCTGCGCGTCGTCGACAAGCTCGGCTTCCGCTACGAGGGGCTGCGGCGGCGCTTCATCCACATCAACGGCGACTGGCGGGACCATTTCTGCTTCGCACTCGTCGCCGAGGAGCTCCGCGAAGGGGTGCTGCGCCGCTACAAGGCGGGCAGTGTGCCCCCGGACGCGGCCCACATCCCCGACGTCGACCGCGCAGCCGCGGCTCAGCCCTTCCCGGCCTGGTAGCGGGCGCGCGTCCGGCCTGGTCGGACCGCGCTTCCTCGATCCGGGACACGCCCTGCAAATCCGGTGCACGCCGCGCGTGTCGCCCTACCGTGAGCGCATGGGCGGTGAGAGCGCGGGCGGCGGGATCGTCATCGCGCTCGCCGCGGTCCTGTGGCTCGTCTACCTGATGCCCACGTGGCTCCGCCGTAGGCAGTACCTCGCCACCGAGCGCAACGCCGTCCGCCTGCAGCAGACGCTGCGGATCCTCGCCGAGACGGCTGAGGCGCCGTCCGAGGTGCGAGCCGAAGCGAACGCCCGCAGCATCGCCGAGCAGCACCGGGCGCTGCACCAGGCGGCACGGCAGGCCGAAGCCGTGGCCCGCGCTCGCGAGGCCGCTGCGGCACGCGCCCTCGCGAGGAACTCGCGGGCGCCTCGGGAACCGAAGCAGAAAGCCGCCGCCGTGTCCGCGCTCGCCGCCAGCCGACTCCGCCGGGGCAGGCTCGCCGCGGGCCTGCTCCTCGTGGCGTCCGTCGCGGGCGCCGCATACGGTGTCCTCGAGATCGTCGCGGGCGGCACCTGGCTGTGGGCCGTCGCCGGCGCGCTCGGCGCTTTCGCATCCCTCGCGGTGCTGCAGCGCATCGCCACCGTCGCCGCGGCCCGGCGGGCCGCGCAGGCCGTCGACCGCACCGTCGACGTCGCACCCCCTGTGCAGAGCTTCGTCGACTGGCAGCGGACCGAGCCGGAACGGCCCACCTGGACGCCCGTCCCGCTGCCCAAGCCCCTGTATCTGTCCCGGCGGGAGAACGCCGCAGAGACGCCGCAGGTCGTGCGCCCGCTGCCCCGCATCGACGTGGACGAGTCGCTCAGAGTCGCCGCCGCCACAGCCGAAGCCGCGCTGCGCGCCGCTCAGACCGCGCCCGAAGTCACCTCCCTGCAGGCACGGACCGGCTACGCGGCGATGGGCAGCCTCGACGACGCGACTCCCGGCATCATCGACCTCAACGACGTGCTGCGGCGGCGACGGGCGGTCTGACCTGCCGGGTCCGCAGTCCCGAGTGCCGACGGTCGGCATCGGGGTGGACCGAGGGGATCGATCCCCGCCGCACCACGGGGCCCACCCTTGATAAGCGGTGTCATCCGCGCGCCTCAAGAACGAAGAAGACCGCCGCCCCGGTGGGCGACGGTCTCCGTCGTCTGGTGGACCTGAGGGGAATCGAACCCCTGACCTTCTCATTGCGAACGAGACGCGCTACCAACTGCGCTACAGGCCCTCAGTGCCCGACCACACTACCAGTTCCAGACAGGGCCGCAGGACTCCGGGCGGGCGGCGGAGAGGTCACCGGCGGTGCGGTCGGGGCCGTGGCGGCCGCTGCGGACGGGGCCAGACGGCGGACCGCCAAGCGGGCGGCGAGAACGCTCCCCGCGATGATCGCGAGGAAGGCGACGCTCAGGACTGCGAACGCGAACCAGTTGTCGTCGAGGGCGAGCACCGAGCCGGCGGACACCACGGTGATGCCGGAACCGAACAGCTTCGCGCTGTACTTGAGCCGATGGCCGAGGCCGAGCACCGGGACGGAGCTAGGGAACTGGACGTAGTCGCCGATGGCGTCGAGGCTCGCGAACAGCGCGCCCGCGTACGCGACCGAGCAGCCCAGGGCGCCCCACAGGTTGGGCCCGCCGGACGCTCCCGCGGCAGCGGCGAGGAGGGATGGATCGGAGAGCATGACGCCGACTCTAGGGAGGCGCCTTCGCCGGCGGGGGAGCGATTGCCCATCGGCAACCTCCCTGCAATCAGGGAACGCGTGTCAGGGCAGGAAGACGACGTTGCACGGGCGGCACGACCAGTAGCCGCTCGCAGAGCTTCCGCCCCTCTCCAGGGTCCCCCCGCAGTTCGGGCAGGGCGAGGAGCCGGCGGCTGGTGGTGCGTTCTTCATGGGTGGTCCGATCCGTGCGAGCGAGGAGAGTCAGGAGGGCAGTGCCGCGCCGCAAGCGGCCAAGGCAGCGGCTGCCGAAGCGAAGGGGCCCAGGCGGGGGAAGCTGTCGACGAGTGGGTAGCCGAACAGGCCGTCCTGTTCGAAGCGGAGGAGGCCCACGACCTCACCGGTCCGGCGAACCAGCAGGAACTCCGTCTCGGAGTCGGTCCCCACCAATGCGATGCCCAGTCCGATGGATTCGGCGGCGAGGGCGTTCCGGTCCGCGAAGGCGGCCGACAGCAGGGGATCGGGGGTGAGTGTCATAGGTTGTGCGACCACCGGCCGCCCTCCTTCCGGGGTCGACTCGACGCTACGACTCGTCGTTTGAGAAATCAAGTTTCTCGACGCTCGAATTGCTTGAGGGTCCCTTAGGTGAGCTGTCCAGCCTCTTGATAGGGTGTACGCCGACGAAGGGATAGGCGTGGACTCCGATCCGGCGGTATTCCGGCCGATCCCCGGCGACCCGATCACTGGGGAGCCTGTGCCCGACGCGCTCCGCCAGCGGGTCTACCGGGCCGGTCTCTCGGTCACGGCCCTGGTGCGCAGCGTCGACAACTGGCGTAGACACGCCGCGGATCGGCTCGGCATCGGCCTGAGCGAGTTCCGGGCGCTCAGCCGGATCTCGAGCGAGGCGTCCATGACGCCGAAGCAGCTGGCGGAGGCGTTGGACCTGACCACCGGCACGGTGACCGCACTCATCGACAGGCTCGAGAACGCCGGCTACGTGCGGCGATCCGCCCATCCGAACGACCGCCGCTCCCTCCAGGTCGAGCTCACGCCCGCGGGTGCCGAGGTCATGCGCCAGGCCTTCGACGACTTCCAGGTCCCGATCCTCGCGGCGTTCAAGGACCTGCCGGCGGATCCCGCCGAGCTGCCGGCCCGGGACGTGATGAACTCGGTCACCGAGGCCTTCCGGGTGCACGGCAGGCGCTAGCCGCCTCGTCAGGTCTCCACGGCGCCGCCGCGCTCCGCGAGATGCCGGCGGAGGGTCAGTGCCGGGTCCGTCGCCTGCCTGGCGCGGTAGCCGGCGAAGTCGAGCTGGCTCCGGAGGGAGCTGCCGGCCTCCATCCGCCGCGCCTGCTCCGCTTCGGCCGCCGCGATCCCGCGGGCCACCTCGATGACCTCCTCACGCCGGTCGGGCGCAAGGAGGATCACCCCATCGTCGTCGGCCACCACGAGGTCCTCTGGGGTGACGGCGATCCCGGCCAGCACCGCGGCGATGGATGGCGGACCCGCGGACGGCGCGCGGCGTGGCCCGGCCGGGAACGCGCCGGTGCTCCACACCGGCAGGCCGATCCGCCGCAGCTGCGCGGTGTCGCGGTGCCGGCCCCAGATCACCGCGCCCGCGAAGCCGGCGTCGCGCAGTTCCAACGCGACCAGGTCCCCGACGCACGCCTCGTCGTCCCGCCCGCCGTTGTCGACCACGAGCACTGCGCCCGGCTCCGCGTCCTCGATGACGTGCAGGAACGCGTCGACGCTGCCCGCGTGAGTCACCGGGGCCGCCCGCCCCGCGACGGAGCGACCCGGTACCAGGGGGACCATGCCGGGAGGAGCAAGGCGCAGCGGGAGGGACAGTCGCACCACGGCGTCGGCGAGAGCGGCGGTGGGCGCAGCGGGCTGCGCGGGGTCGGACATGGGGCCTCCTCGCCCCAGAGTGCCAGTCGCGCCCTCCGATCGCCGTCGGATTCCGGCCATCCTGGAGGCCGCCGCGGACGACCCTCCGCGACGTCGCCGGCAATGTGTACGCTGTGCGCATCCGACGAGGAGGCTGTCATGGTCGACCAGCGCACCGACGCGATCATCACCCTGCGGAAGGCGTCCCGCTACACCGTCCTGGCCCCCGGCGACGAGGCGTACGAGGAGCTCCGGCCCGCCTACGCCGCGGCCGGCGAGCCGGCCGGCATCGTCCGCCCGAGGAGTGCAGAGGAGGTGTCCGAGCTCGTCCGCTTCGCATCCGCCGCCGGCCTGCCGGTCTCGGTGCGCTCGGGCGGTCACGGCGCCGCGGCGTTCGCCAACCCGGGCGGGCTGGTGATCGACCTGGGCGAGCTGGCCGCCATCGAAGCGGACGCCGACGGGCTCGTGCGGATCGGCGGTGGGGCGACGTGGGGGGCGGTTGCTGACCGGCTCGCCGCGGCCGGTCTCGGGCTGACCTCGGGCGACACGCGCAGCGTCGGCGTCGGCGGTCTCACCCTGGGCGGGGGCATCGGCTGGCTCGTCCGCAAGCACGGACTCGCCCTCGACAGCCTGGTGGCGGCGCAGGTGGTGCTCGCCGACGGCCGGATCGTCGACGCCAGTGCGGCGGAGCACGCGGACCTCTTCTGGGCTCTGCGCGGTGGTGGAGGCAACTTCGGGGTCGTCACGCGTTTCACCTTCCAGGCGCACTCGCTGCCCGGGGTCGTGTTCGGCACGTTCGCCTTCGCCCTCGAATCCCTGCCGGCGGTCCTGCGCGGCTGGCGGGATGTCCTGCGGCAGGCGCCCGAGGAGCTGACCGTCACGCTCATGGCCATGCCGGCATTCGGGGAGGCGCCGCCGTCGGTTCAGCTGCTCGGCTGCTGGGCGGGCACCGACGTCGAGGCGGCCGAGGCCGCTATGGCGCCGCTGCAGGCGCTGCCGGGCCTGCTCTCCGCCGAGGTTGCGCCCGCGTCCTACCCCGACCTGCTCGAGGATCCGCCACCGCCGCCCCCGGGGCCGGTCACGATGGTGGACGCCAACGGCTTCGTGCGCGACCTGAGCGACGAACTGCTCGACGAGGTGGTGACCGTGCACGGTCGCATCGCCGCGCCGGTCCTGATGCTCCGCTCGCTAGGGGGCGCCTTCGGCAGGATCCCGGCGGACGCCACCGCCTTCGCCCACCGCGACGCCGAAGCGCTCCTGATCCTCATCGCGATCCTGCCGCCGGACGCCGAGCCGGCGACCGTGCAGGAGACGAGGAGGCTGTGGGAGCCGATAGCCCCCCACGTCGCCGGTGCCTACGGCAACTTCTCCATGACCGC
>DATCMN010000192.1:0-2197 GCA_036563405.1 Naasia sp.
AGGGCGACGTGTCCTGGCAGGCAGTCGTCGACGTCGACGGCACCCGGTACCCGCTGAAGCGAGGCAAGGTCGTCATCGGCCGCGGATCCGACGCGGACATCACGATCGCGGACAGCGGCACCAGTCGCCGGCACGTCGAGATCGTCTGGGACGGCTCCCGAGCCCAGGTCACCGACCTCGGGTCCACCAACGGCACCACCCTGAACGGCTCGCGGATCACCCAGGCCCCGCTCCCGCCCGACTCCGTGGTGCAGATCGGCCGGACCCGCATCGTGTTCCGGATCGTCCCGGCTCCAGGTGCAGGAGGCGCCCGATGAGCGAGCTGACCCTCCTGATCCTCCGCATCGCGTTCCTCGCCGTGCTGTGGGCCTTCGTCTTCGCGGTGATCTACGCGCTGCGCTCCGATCTCTTCGGCAGCCGCGTCCGGAAGCTGCAGGAGCAGCCGGCCGCCGTCGGTGCGACGGCGCCCGCGCCGGCGGCGCCGACGACCCCGCCGGCCGTGCAGTCGCTGCCGACCGGGCCGCCCACCCCGTCGCAGGGCATCTCGAAGCCGATGGCGACCACGCGGACCGCGAGCCGCCTCGTCATCACCTCCGGCCCCAAGGCGGGGACCGAGATCCCTCTCGGCTCGGAGCCGCTCACGATCGGCCGGTCGGGCGAGTCCGGCCTGCAGATCCGCGACGACTACACCTCCACCCACCACGCGCGTCTGCTGCTGTGGAACGACGAATGGGTCATCCAGGACCTGGACTCCACGAATGGGACGTTCCTCGATGGCAGCCGCGTGACAGTGCCCACCCAGATCCCCGTGAACACGCCCGTCAAGGTGGGCGCGACGACCTTCGAACTGCGGCGGTAAGTGCACACCATGGCACAGCAGACCCTGGGTGCGGCCGTCTCGCACGTCGGAAAGGTGCGCTCCAACAACCAGGACTCCGGGTTCGCAGGGCAGCAGCTGTTCGTCGTCGCAGACGGGATGGGCGGTCATGCAGGAGGCGACGTCGCCTCCGCAATCGCCGTGAACCGCATCGCCGAGACCGACATCGCCCGGTACTCGTCTCCCCAGGACGCCGAGTTCGCCCTGCAGTCGGCCCTCGTCGCCGCGAACCAGCTCCTCGCCGAGACGGTGTTCGAGCACCCTGAGCTGACCGGCATGGGCACCACGGTGTCCGCGATGATCCGCGTCGGCGACACCGTCGCGATCGCGCACATCGGCGACTCCCGCATCTACCTCTTCCGCGACGGCGAGCTGTCGCAGATCACCACCGACCACACCTTCGTGCAGCGGCTCGTCGACAGCGGACGCATCACGCCCGAGGAGGCGCTGGTGCACCCGCGGCGCTCGGTGCTGATGCGCGTGCTCGGCGACATCGATCAGGCGCCCGAGATCGACACCATCCTGCTCGCCACCAAGCCGGGCGATCGGTGGATGATCTGCTCGGACGGACTCAGCAGCTACGTGACGGAGGAGCGCATCCACTCGGTGCTCGGCGACAACGCCGCCCCCGCCGTGGTCGCGGACCGGCTGGTCCGCGAGGCACTCGACCAGGGAGCGCCGGACAACGTCACGGTCGTCGTCGCCGACATCGACCCCGCGGAGATGGGCGAGGAGTCGCTCGGCTCCCCGGTCACCGTCGGCTCGGCGGCGTCCCCGCTCGAGTTCGAGTCGGACGGCCGGCGCCTCCGCCTGCCGAGCATCCTGCTGCACCCCCTCAAGTCCTCCGCGGTCGCCCGCGAGACCCATGTGGAGACCGACTCGGACGACTACCTCGAGCGGCTCATCGAGGAGGACCGCCGGCGCGCGCGCAACCGGCGGATCGTGTGGCTCGTCGCCCTCGCCGTCGTGGTCGCCGGTGTCGCGATCGCCGCGGCGGTCGGCTACCGGTGGACGCAGCAGCAGTACTACATCGGGGACAGCGAGGGCCGGGTCGCCGTGTACCAGGGCGTGCAGGCGTCGATCGGCCCGATCCCGCTCTCCTCGGTCATCCTGGACACCGACGTGCAGGTCGACGACCTGCCCCTCTACTACCAGCGCCAGGTGGAGGCGACCATCTCCGCGGGCTCGCGCGAGCGGGCGGAGCGGATCGTCGCGAACCTGGAGAACGCCGCCGACCCGGGGAGGGGCTCGTGACCGCTGTCGCGCCCCCGGTCGGCAAGACCGGCAAGTTCCGCGTCTCGCGCCAGCCGAAGCGCCTCC
>DATCMN010000243.1:0-1654 GCA_036563405.1 Naasia sp.
CCGGGTGGTGCGCCGGCTGCTGCCGCTGTACCTCGACGCGGCGCGGTCGCCCTCACGCAAGTTCGTGAACCTCGACATGGAGGAGTACCGGGACCTCGACCTCACCGTCGCCGTGTTCACCCGGCTCCTGGACCGGGACGAGCTGCGCGGCTTCGAGGCCGGAATCGTGCTGCAGGCCTACCTGCCCGACGCTCTCGCCGCCCTTCAGGAGCTCACCGGGTGGGCGACCGAGCGGGTGGCCTCCGGGGGAGCGCCCATCAAGGTGCGGGTGGTGAAGGGCGCGAACCTGGCGATGGAGCGGGTGGACGCCGCGCTGCACGACTGGCCGCTCGCGACCTGGGGCAGCAAGCGCGAGACCGACGCGCACTACAAGCGGGTGCTCGACTGGGCGCTGGCCCCGGAGCACACCCGCGCAGTCCGGCTCGGGATCGCCGGGCACAACCTGTTCGACGTGGCGCACGCCCTGCTGCTCGCCCGGGACCGCGGGGTCGCGGACCGCGTGGACTTCGAGATGCTGCTCGGGATGGCCGAGGCGGAGGCCGCGGTGGTGGCCGAGGACACGGGCGGGCTGCTGCTGTACACGCCGGTGGTCGCGCCGCAGGAGTTCGACGTCGCCATCTCCTACCTGGTCCGCCGGCTCGAGGAGAACGGCAGCGACGAGAACTTCCTGTCCGCCGTGTTCGACCTGGCGAGTGACCCCGCCGTCTTCGAACGCGAGCGGGCCCGCTTCACCGCGTCGCTGGCGGACGCCCAGGACACCGGGGTGCCCTTGCCGAACCGGCGACAGGACCGCGCGGCGGAGGTTCCGACGCCGGGCCGCCGGCCGGCGGAGTATGCCGGGGAGCCCGACACCGATCCGTCGCTCGCCGCGAACCGGGAGTGGGCGCGGGACATCCTGGTCCGGGCAGCCGACAGCACAGCGGGTGTCGAGGTTCTCGCGCAGGCGCAGGTGGCGGACGAGGATGCGGTGGAGCGTCTAATCGCGGGCGTCCGGACCGCCGCTTCCGCGTGGGGGAAGAAGACCGGCGCGCAGCGGGCCGCGGTGCTCGAGAAGGCGGCGTCGGGACTCGCGGCGGCCCGGGGCCGGCTTCTCGAGGTGGCGGCGTCGGAGACCGGCAAGACGCTCGCCGAGGGCGACCCGGAGATCAGCGAGGCCGTCGACTTCGCACGGTACTACGCCGCTCGCGCGCGCGAGCTCGACGGCATCCCGGGTGCCGTCCACCGCCCGGACGGCGTCACCGTCGTCACGCCGCCCTGGAACTTCCCCGTCTCCATCCCGGCCGGCCAGGTGCTCGCGGCGCTCGCCGCAGGCAGCGGCGTCATCCTGAAGCCCGCCCCGCAGGCGCGGCGGACCGGCGCGGTGCTGGCGGAGGCGCTGTGGGCGGCGGGCGTGCCGAGGAAGCTGCTGGCGTTCGCCGACCTCGACGAGGAGCGCCTCGGTCGCGCCCTCATCGAGCACCGGGGCGTGGACCGCGTCCTGCTCACCGGGTCCTGGGAGACGGCGGCGATGTTCCGCTCCTGGCGGCCAGCCCTCCCGCTCGCCGCGGAGACGAGCGGCAAGAACTCGAGAGTGGTGACGCCGAGCGCGGACCTCGATCTCGCGGCCGCCGATGTCGTCCGGTCGGCATTCGGCCACGCCGGCCAGAAGTGCTCC
>DATCMN010000259.1:0-2380 GCA_036563405.1 Naasia sp.
GATCACGGACTTCTTCAGCTGGTCCGGATCCGGGCGGTCCTCGGCGTCGTAGATCACGAGGAACTCGCCGGTCGCGAAGAACAGCCCGACGTTGCAGGCGCGCGGCTTCGTCTGCGGGTGGCCGCGGGGCACGGTGAGCACCCGGAAGTTGGCGGGCGGGTTGGCGCCCGCGATCGCGTCCCGCGTCTCCTGGTCCTCCTCCTCGGTGAGGATGAGGACCTCGAGCTTCTCGGCCGGGTAGTCGAGGCTCCCCAGGTTGTCGACGAGCTGGGCCACGATGTTCGCCTCGCGGAAGACGGGCACGAGCACCGTGTACTTCGGCAGCTCCGCGTCCATCAGGGCCGCCACCTGGCGGTCGCCGATCCGCTGGACGACGTCGAACCGGGCGCCCCGCAGCGCGACCACGAACTTGAAGCCGGTGGCGCCGAGGAAGACGAGCCCGGCGAGCGTGATGCAGGCCACGGCGAACGGCACAGGCGCGAGCACGGCGGCGGCGATGCAAGCGGCGACCGCGATCGCGATCACCACGAGCTGGGCCTGGCTGAACACCGTCCGGGCCGAGAGGCGGGGGTTCTGCTTCCAAAGCTCGTTCGCGGCCTCGTCCGCGATCGCGGCGCGGAAGATGCGGAGTGCGGTGTTCCTGAGGTCCCAGGAGGTGACGGCCACGAAGCGCAGCCGGCCGAGCACCTGCCGGGCGGCGGTGGCCGCCATCTCGGGGTGCGGCTCGCGCGCGGTCGCGATGACCACCGTGCCGTCGGGCTCACGCCGAAGCGGCATCCAGCTCTGCGCGAGGTACTGCTGGCCCGACCACTGCCGGACGAACTCCTCGTCGATGACCTCCGAGTCGAGGCGGACCGCCGCGAGGTTCCAAGCCTTCGCGGTGACGCGCAGCAGGTCGACGTCGTCGACCATGCCCTGACCGACGAGGAACTCGTCGAGGTGCCCCGCGCCGCGGGACTTCGCCATCCTGGCGAGCTCGACCTGCTCCGGAGTCGCGAGTCCCGAGTCGACGAGCAGCGACCGGTACGCCGCCTGGCGCTCGGCGTCGCTGACCGACCCGGCCTTGAGGATCGGGTTCGGAGTGGTCGAGGGCGCAGACATTCTGTCCATGGTCGACGCGATCGCGCGTGGTGCACGGGCGGACGGGAGGCGAGTCGCACCCCCAATCCGGGGCGCGTCACCAGAGGATGCCGTAGCCCGTCGTGTACAGGAAGAAGGTCGCGACGGCGATCAGCAGTCCGGCGAGCGCCATGCCGAAGCCGGTGCCGCCCGGGAGGCGGCGCGCCCGGACGATGCCGACGACGCCGAACACGAGGCCCAGGGTGGTGGGCACGATGCTGAGGAACAGGCCGATGAAGAGTGGGATGATCCCGACCACCAGGCCGACGGTGGCGAGGACCAGCGAGGCGAGCGCGAAGCGGTTCCGGCCTGCCGGCCGAGCCGGGGGCACACTCATGCGCGCGGCGTGCTCTCCCAGATCCTGCGAGCCGTGCTGTTCAGCGACTCGGGGCTCAGCAGGCCCGGGTCGCCGGTGGCGGTGCGGATCGCCTCGCGCAGCACCGCCTCGATCTCGTCGACCGGGCGGCCGGCGTGGCTCGCGGCGACGCCCTGCACCGCCTCGACCACCAGCGGCTCGTCCTGTTCGCGGCCCGCGGCGCGCAGTTCGCGCGTGACGTCCTCGTCGAGTCCGTTCGCATCAGTCATGGTGCGACCGTACCCGGGGCGGCTGGACGCGACCAGGGGTGGCGGTCATCCTCGCGATGTACGGGGGTCCTCCTCGGAGCCGATCCGCGCGACAGGCTCCGATTCCTACCGTCGGAGCATGCACACACCTCCTGCCGGCACCGCGCACGTCGCCCGTGTCGAGAACCTCACGAAGACCTTCGGGATCGGCTCGACCGGGGTGACAGCCCTGGACGGGGTGACGCTCGGCATCGAGCGCGGCCGCTTCACCGCCGTGATGGGGCCGAGCGGCTCCGGCAAGTCGACGCTCATGCACATCATGGCGGGCATCGACTCGGCGAGCGGCGGCCGCGTCTGGCTGGGCGACACCGACATCAGCGCACTAGGCGACACCGCTCTCACCGTGCTCCGCCGGCGTCGGGTCGGCTTCGTCTTCCAGGCGTTCAACCTCGTGCCCACCCTGGATGTGGAGGCCAACATCCTGCTGCCGTTCGAGCTGGACGGCCGGAAGCCCTCGGCTGAGGAGCGCGCCTGGATCGACCACCTGATCGAGAGCCTCGGTCTTGCCGACCGGCTCCGCCACCGCCCCGCCGAGCTGTCCGGCGGGCAGCAGCAGCGGGTCGCCCTCGGGCGCGCCCTCGCCACCCGGCCGGATCTGGTCTTCGCCGACGAGCCGACCGGCAACCTCGACTCCCGC
>DATCMN010000261.1:0-3687 GCA_036563405.1 Naasia sp.
TCCCCGCCTCCAGCCGGAGCGTGTCGCGGGCGGCCAGGCCGACGCGCACGAGTCCGGCGCCCCGGCCCATCTCGAGCAGTTCCTCCCACAGGCCGCGGAGCGCCTCCGGGGAGGTGAAAAGCTCGAAGCCGTCCTCGCCGGTGTAGCCGGTCCGGGCGATCAGCACGCGCCGGCCGCCGTACTCGCCGGGCACAGCGCGGTAGTACCCGAGGGCGGCGAGCGCCCCGCCGACGGAGGCGCCGGCGAGCAGGTCGTCGCTCAGCTGGAGCCCGTCGAGGTTCTGCAGGATCTCCAGCGCCCGCGGGCCCTGCAGCGCGATCAGCCCGATGTCGTCGCTCTCGTCCTCGACGAGCGCGTCGAAGCCCTCAGTCCGGCGGCGGAGCTCCTCTGCGGCGACCTCCCGATTGCCGGCGTTGGCGACGACGAGGAAGCGGTCCGGTCCCGTGCGGTACACGATGAGGTCGTCGAGGACGCCGCCATCCTCGGAGAGCAGCAGCGTGTACTTCGCCTGCCGCTCCGCGAGGGCGGACATCCGGCCGGACACCGCGGCGTCCAGCGCCTCCGCCGCCTGCGGCCCGACGACGAGGATCTCCCCCATGTGCGACAGGTCGAACAGGCCAGCCGCGGCGCGGACCGCCGCGTGCTCGGCGAGGTCGCCCGAGTAGCGGACCGGCATCTCCCAGCCGGCGAAGTCGGTGAAGGTGGCGCCGGCGGCGGCGTGGACCTCGTGGAGCGGGGAACGACGGGGAACGGGATCAGACACGGAGCTCTTCTCCTGACTGCGCGCGCGGGTGCGCGGCGTGGGTGAGAACTCCCCCTCTGTCATGGCGCCTGAGAGTTTCGCGGGCACCGCCGGAGCGGGAACGCTTTCACCGTGGGCGAGGCGCGGAGTGCACGCCTGCTTTCCAGAGTGGCCGGTCCGACGCGGTACGCATACCTGAGAGATTGGCGGGGAGCTTGCTCCTTCGGTGTCCGTCCGCGGCAGCTGTCGCTGCTGCGGGGACTCTCCCACGCCGGCCCTGAAGCCTGATGTTCGGTTGTGGCTGCGAGCCTAGCGGGAGGGCACGCCCGCGTCTGCCCCCGGAGCGGACGGCGTGCCGTCGTCGACCGAACCGCCGAAGTCGCCGCCCGTGGCGGCACGGCGGCGGCCGAGCACGACGGCGAGGATCACGCCGATGAGTGCGAGTCCGCCGATGCCCGCGGCGAGCCCGACGATCAGCTGATCGTCGCCGCCGGTGCTCCCGCCGGTGCCGCCTGCCGCGGCCTCGCCGGCGCAGGCCGGCTGCTCGGCCCCCGGCGCTTCCTCGGCACCGGATTCCGGCTCGTAGGTGAAGGTGTAGGTGCCCGACGTGGGGTGCCCGTCCGACGACACGACCTGCCACAGCACCTCGTAGTCGCCCGCGCCGCCGAGGGCGATCGGGGCGGAGGCCGTCCGGTCGGCGAGCGCCGGGCAGGCCGTCTCGTAGTAGCGGCCGTCCTGTCTCACCTGGATCGCGGTGGAGCGCTGCCCCTCGCCGAGGTCGAGGAGCACCCCTGTGAAGGTGAGCTCGATGGCGTCCGGCGCCGACGTGACGGTCTCGCCGTCCGCCGGGGTGGACGAGCTGAGCGAGTCGTGGGCGGACGCGGCAAGCGGTGCCGCGAGCGCGAGCCCGAGGGCGGCAGCTGCGGCGGCGAGAACGCCGCCGATCCGTCGAATGTGCATCGCTCTCATCCTCTCTCGTCCCCGTCGAGTTCGGGCCGGGAGGCGACTCCGGATTGGACCCGCCTGGAGCGGCCGCAGCCACACCTGCAGCCGAGGCGGCGGGAGCGATAGCGTCGGCGCGTGGAGCAGCTCGTCGCGACCTCGCTCGGGAACGCCCGGCTGACGGTGGATGTCGCCGAGAACCCGCACGCCGTGCTGTGGCTCGGTCACGGGGCGGGCGGCGGGATCGGCGGCGCCGATCTGACGGCGATCGCCCGGGACCTGCCCGCCCGGGGAGTGACGGTGATCCGGCACGAGCAGCCGTGGCGGCTGGCGGGCAAGCGCGTCGCCGCCCGTCCGCCGGTGCTCGACGTCGGCTGGCTGGAGTCCCTGCCCGCGGTGCGCGACCTCGCCGCTGGGCTGCCGATCGTCGCGGGCGGTCGGAGCGCGGGCGCCAGGGTGGCCTGCCGGACCGCCGCGCAGGTCGGCGCCGCCGGCGTCGTCTGCCTCGGCTTCCCGTTGCGTCCACCGGGATCCCCCGAGCGCTCCCGACTGGCCGAGCTGCTCACGCCGGAGGTCCCTGTGCTGGTGCTGCAAGGCGAACGGGACACCTTCGGCACGGCGCGTCAGGTGGCCGATGAGGCGGCGGGCTCGCCGCGTGTCCGGGTCGTGGTGGTGCCCGGTGCCGACCACTCGATGAAGGTGCTCGCCCGCTCCCCTCTCCCTCCGCGTCAGGTCCTCGCCGGCATAACCGCCGAGATCGCCGCCTTCGTGGCCGAGGTCACGGCGTCCTGACCGCTCCGGGGACGTCTGCACGGATCAGGAGCTTGTGCCCGGATCAGGAGAACTCGACTGTTTCGGGGCCGGATCAGGACGAAACACCGCCGGCCGGATCAGGACAGAACACCGGCGGCCGGAGCGGACCTCCTGATCCGAGCAATTCGACGAGCGAGTCAGAGCCCCTGATCGACCACGGTCGTGATCGCGGCCAGGACCGGCACGGCGAGCAGGATGCCCGAGACGGCGACCACGCCTGCGACGATCCGCGGGTGTCGTTCCCACCGCTCGAAGTTGCCGGCGAAGCGGGATCGGCGGGCCTCCTTCCACGTGAGCGCGACCGGCGCCTGCGTGATCGGCACCCTGTAGAAGGTCGCGACGGCCCGCAGGTGCGCCGGATCCCACAGCTGGCCGCGCATGCGGAGCAGGGTGCGGCCCGCCGCGTCGACGAGGAAGAGCTGTCTGTTGGTGCCGTCACTGGTTCCGCGGTACAGGTCCAGCAGCACGACGCCGGCGACCTGGTCGGCGGGCGTGCGGACCTCGGACTGCACGTACGCGCGCTCCTCGATGGTCGTGGGCGTGAGGCGGATCCGCGAATTGCGGAGCCGCAGCTCGACCGCGGCGAACAGGGCGACGAGCACGAGGTGCGCGAGAAGGATCGGCGGCCAGCCGCCTGTCGGCACGGTGAGGATGTAGAGCACCGCGAAGACCGGCACCGTGAGTGCCGCGAACGCGACCCAGCCGTCGAGCCAGCGGGCGCGGACCGGGCGGATGTCGAGGACCTGCTCCCCCTCGTCGCCCGTCTGCCCGGTCTGCACGGCGGGGCTCTGGGTCACGTTCCCATCGTGGCCGGTTCCCCGGGCGTCCGCACCCGGCACGCGGGCACTGGGTCCGAACTGGAGGTTCTCGCACGGTGCGGGCTGTCGGTGCCGGGTGGTTAGGTGAAGCCATGACCATCGAGGTGAAGCCCGCCCACAGCTTCGAGGACATGTCGACGATGTTCGCGCCCAAGAAGCCGGAGTCCTCGGTGTGCTGGTGCCTCTCCTGGCGGCTGCCTTCGAAGGAGAACCGGTCGCTGGTGGGCGAGCAGCGGGCCGAGAAGGTGCGGGAGCTGTGTTCGAGGGACCTCGCCCCCGGGGTCCTCGCCTACCGGGACGGCGAGGTGGCGGGCTGGGCGGGCATCGCGCCGCGGGCCGAGCTCGCGCCGTTCGCGAACTCGCGGAAGATCC
>DATCMN010000295.1:0-7720 GCA_036563405.1 Naasia sp.
TGTTCGCGGCGCTCGTCATCTCCATCCTCGTCGTCGTCCTCATCGTCATCCCCGTCACCGTCGAGACGGCGACCCGCGGACGCTCCCTCGGCAAGCTCGCGATCGGTGCGCGCATCGTCCGGGACGACGGCGGCTCGATCGGATTCCGGCATGCCTTCATCCGGGCTCTGACCGGTGTGCTCGAGGTCTTCTTCACCGCCGGCGGGCTCGCCGCCCTGGTGTCTCTGCTGCATCCGCGCGCGAAGCGCCTCGGCGACATGCTGGCCGGCACCTACGCCCAGCACGAGCGGGTGCCGCGCGTGGTGGAGCCGGTGTTCGGGGTGCCCGAGCCGCTCGAGGACTGGGCACTCACCGCCGATGTCGCGCGGATGCCGGACCGGCTGGCGCGCCGGATCGCCGCCTTCCTCAAGCAGGCACCGCGGATGACGCCCGCCGCACGCGAGCACCTCGCGGCGGAGCTCGCCCTGGAGGTCCGCCCCTACGTCTCCCCTGTCCCCGACGCCTCCCCCGAGTACCTGCTCGCGGGCGTCGCGGCCCTCCGCCGCGACCGCGAGTTCCGCGGCCACCAGCTGGAGCGGGAGCGCCTGGAACGCCTCGATCCGGTGCTCAGCGGCCTCCCGCACGGCTTCCCCGACCGCTGACCCCGGGCAGAGCCAGAACCTGTCGCTCCCGTTTCTCCGGGCGGGAATAGTTAGCCTCGCTAAGGAGTTGTCCGGGACGTGACGGGCGATCAAGGGGACGAGGACGAGCTGCGCATGCTGGTCCAGCGCCTCGCCCGCCGCATCCGCGCGAACCGTGCGGCGGACACCATCAGCGACACCCAGCTGTCGGTCCTGCGCCGGCTCGACCTGCACGGGCCAGCCACGCCGGGCGAGCTGGCCATTCGCGAGCAGGTGAGCCCGCCCTCCATGAACAGGACCGTCAACGCGCTCGAGGCGGCCGGGCTCATCGCCCGCGCCCCATCGCAGTCGGACGCCCGGAAGGTCCTCGTCACCCTGACTGCGGACGGCGTGGCGCTCACCCGCGAGACCCGACGGCTGCGGGCGGAGTGGTTCGCGGAGCGGCTGGCCGCGCTGAGCGACGACGAGCGGACGCGCCTCCTCGGCGTCCGGGATGTGCTGCGGAAGCTGGCCGACTCGTGACGGGCACCTTCCGGTCGCTGGCGATCCGCAACTACCGGCTCTGGTTCGTCGGCGCGCTCGTGTCGAACGTCGGCACCTGGATGCAGCGGACCGCGCAGGACTGGCTGGTGCTCACCGAGCTCACCGACCACGACGCCTTTGCGGTCGGCATCACGACCGCCCTGCAGTTCGGGCCGATGCTCGTCGTCGGGCCGCTCGCCGGCGTCCTGGTCGACCGCCTGCCGGCTCGGCGGCTCCTCGCGATCACTCAGGTGCTGCAGGCGACGCTCGGCCTCGCACTCGGAGTCCTCGTGCTGTCCGGGCTGGCTCAACTGTGGATGGTCTACGGGTTCGCGCTGCTGCTCGGCGTGGTGACCGCCGTCGACAACCCGGCTCGGCAGACCTTCGTCGGCGAGCTCGTCGACTCGCCGCACCTGTCGAACGCCGTCGCCCTCAACGCCGCGTCGTTCAACGGCGCGCGGATGATCGGTCCCGCCGTCGCCGGCCTGTCCATCGCCGCCGTCGGAACGGGCTGGGTGTTCGTCGTCAATGCGGTGTCCTATGCCGCGGTGCTCGCCTCCCTGCGGCTCATGCGCGCGTCCGAGCTGCACGCGACGGCACGGTCGGCCCGGGACAGGAACGGCTTCCGCGAAGGCCTGCGCTACGTCGCCGGCCGGCCCGACGTGATGGCGATCCTCGTCATGGTCTTCCTCATCGGGACGTTCGGCCTCAACTTCGCCATCTTCACGAGCACCATGGCCCGCATCGAGTTCAGCCGGAACGCGGACGGCTACGGCCTGCTGTCCTCGATCCTCGCGATCGGCTCACTCGTCGGCGCGCTGGGCAGTGCACGGCGCTCCCGGCCCCGCATCCGCACCATCGTGCTGGCGTCGGCGGGCTTCGGGATCTTCTGCGCCGTCGCGGCGCTGATGCCCGGCTACTGGACCTTCGCTCTCGCCCTCGTCCCCATCGGGCTGTGCGCGATGACCATCACCACCAGCGCCAACGCGTACGTGCAGTCGACGACTCCGCCCGCGCTGCGTGGCCGTGTGATGGCCCTGTACATGGCGGTCTTCGCCGGCACCACCCTGCTGGGGGCTCCCGTCGTCGGCGCCGTGGCGGCCGTGGCGGGACCCCGGTGGGCGGTCGGTGTGGCCGCGGCGGCCGGCATCCTGGCCGCGATGGTGGGAGCCGGCTGGTGGGCGGTGCAGCAGCACGTGCGGGTACGGCGGCCCCCGGGTTCCCGGTGGCTGCTCACCCTCGAGACGGATGCGGAGCGCACGAGTCCCGAGCGCCGCGAGACCCGCGAGGACCTGCGGGACGCACTCACGACGGCGGAGGCCACGACCTCCCGCTGAGCCGGCGTTGCGCCGCGGCTCAGTAGCGGTAGTGGTCCACCTTGTAGGGCCCCGCGGGGTCGACACCGATGTACGCCGCCTGCTCGGGGCTCAGCTCGGTGAGCTCCACCCCGAGGGCGTCGAGGTGCAGCCGCGCCACCTTCTCGTCGAGGCGCTTCGGCAGCACATAGACGCCGATGGGGTACTCCTCGGGCTTCGTGAACAGCTCGATCTGAGCCAGGGTCTGGTTGGTGAACGAGTTGCTCATCACGAAGGACGGATGCCCTGTCGCGTTTCCGAGGTTCATCAGGCGCCCCTCGGACAGCACCAGGACGCTGCGTCCGGTCGGCAGGCGCCACTCGTGCACCTGCGGCTTGATCTGCACCTTCTCCGCCTGGCCGTCCGCGGCGAGGCGCTCGAGGCCCGCCATGTCGATCTCGTCGTCGAAGTGGCCGACGTTCGCGACGACCGCGAGGTGCTTGAGGCCGAGGATGTGGTCGATCGTCACCACGTTGGTGTTGCCGGTCGCGGTGATGAGGATGTCGATCTGGTCGAGCACCGTCTCCAGCTTCGCGACCTGGTAGCCGTCCATCGCCGCCTGCAGGGCGTTGATCGGGTCCACCTCGCTGACGATGACGCGCGCGCCCTGGCCGCGGAGCGCCTCCGCGCAGCCCTTGCCGACATCGCCGTAGCCGGCGACGAACACGACCTTGCCGCCGACGAGCACGTCGGTGGCTCGGTTGAGGCCGTCGAGGAGCGAGTGCCGGATCCCGTACTTGTTGTCGAACTTGCTCTTGGTGACCGAGTCGTTGACGTTGATCGCCGGGAACAGCAGCTTGCCGTCGCGGGCGAGCTCGTACAGGCGGTGGACGCCCGTCGTGGTCTCCTCGGTGACGCCGCGGATCTCGGCCGCCACCCGGGTCCAGCGCTGCGGGTCGCGGTCGAGCGAGCGGCGCAGCAGGTCCAGGATCACGCCGTACTCGGCGCTGTCGGTCTTCGCGTCCTCCGGCACCCGGCCGGCGCGCTCGAACTCGGCGCCCTTGTGCACGAGGAGGGTGGCGTCACCCCCGTCGTCGAGGATCATGTTCGGTCCGGTCCAGGTCTCGCCGGCGGCCGCGGCTTCCGCGGTCCAGTCGAAGATCCTGTCGGCGAGGTCCCAGTACTCGGGCAGCGTCTCGCCCTTCCAGGCGAACACCGGCACGCCGGCCGGCGCCTCGGGAGTCCCGTCCGGGCCGACGACGACCGCGGCGGCCGCCTCGTCCTGGGTGGAGAAGATGTTGCAGCTGGCCCAGCGCACCTGCGCCCCGAGGGCGACGAGGGTCTCGATGAGCACGGCGGTCTGCACCGTCATGTGCAGCGACCCGGCGATGCGCGCGCCGGCGAGCGGCTGCGACTCCCCGTACTCCGCGCGGAGGGCCATCAGTCCGGGCATCTCCTGCTCGGCGAGACGGATCTGGTGCCGCCCGGCCTCGGCCAGGGAGATGTCGGCGATGTTGTAGGCCAGGGCCGCGCGGGTCCTCTCGGCGGGGGCGATGCTCATCCGCCCATTCTCCCATCCGTGGGGAGGGGTGCGGCCCGGGTTACGGGACGGCTGGATTCCCCTCAACAGGCTGAAAACGGCGGTTCTGGCCTGTTGGAGGCAAGTCAGCCTGTTGAAGGCAGCTGGATCGGTCGGAGCCGCCGGTCAGACGTCGTGCTCGAGCGAGACGAGCCGGATGACCTGCCAGCCCTGAGGAGCGGAGAGCCGCTCCGCGTGCCGCTCGCACAGGTCGTAGCTGTGCGGCTCCGCCTTCTGGCTGAGCGGTCCCAGGACCGCCATCGAGTCGGCGTAGACGTACGTGAGGGTGGCCACCGCCTCGTCGGAGCAGCCCGTCCTCGAACACGGCCTCTTGTCCATCGCCTGCACAGCCTAGCCGGGCACCGGCTCGGGGGTACCATGGCGCCATGGCTCGCTCACGATCCGCGGCGGGTCGGATCCGCGCCCCCCGGGCGCGCGGGCGCGATCGTCACGGTCGCGGACTCCGCTCCTCCGTCACCGGGCCCCACCTGCCGATCCTCCGCGGTCGCATCGACGTCTTCGAGGACGCGGTCGCCGACACCGCCGAGTACCTGCGGGGACTGTGGCCGGAACTGGACCTGGTGAGCTTCGAGGTCGCCGGGCTGCCCCGCTCGGTGGGCGGTGCGGGCGTCGACCGCTGGACCGTCCTCCCCCGCGAGAATCGGATCATCCTGTATCGGCTGCCGATCGAGCGGATGTCGAAGCTGCACGTCAACGACGAGGCGCACCTGCGGATGCTCATCGAGAGCTGCGTGCTCCGCGCCGTCGGCGAGCTGCTCGGCCGCGACCCCTGGGACCTGGCGCCGGACCGCTTCCGCCACCTCTGACCGCCCGACGGGTCAGCGGTAGACGGTGAGCGGGGTCGCCAGCGGGTTCGCCGGACGCACCGGGTAGGAGGCGAGCGCACCGTCGCCGGCGTAGGAGACGGACGCCTCCACCGGGACGGTCGAGGTGAGGACGTGCACCGTCTCCTGTGCGATGTCGAGCCCGATGCTCGAGCCGGGCGCGATCTCGGTCGTGAACGGGCCGAACACGGAGTCGATGGTGATCGACGCCGTCTCGCCGCCCTGGTTCACTATCGCGAGTCTGGGCGCGGGTGCACCGACCGTGGTGAACGCCGTCGGCGTCGTCAGCGGACCTGCCGCAACGAACCAGGCGAGGTCGATGCGCTCCCCCACGACGGAGGAGACGTTGCCGGTGACGGGTCCCACCACGTCGAAGCCGATGCCGCCCTTCGCGAGCTCCTCCTCCGAGTCGTCCGACTCGCTGTCTTCGGACTCCTCCTCGTCCTCGTCGTCGCCTTCGAGCGGAGGCGCGACGGTCGAGGCGCGGGCGGAGGCCAGCACGGGGGCGCTGGAGGTCACCGTCGCGGTGTAGACGCCGTCGGCGAGGCTCTCGATCGGCACGTCGACCACGACCCCCGCGTGCAGGTGCGTCTCGACCACCGTGCCCGCGCCCTGCGGCGTGTAGATGGCGAGGTCGACGCTCGCGGGTACGCCACTGGGGTTGGCGAGCAGCAGCAGGCTCGTACGCCCGGTGTCTGTCGCGCCCGCAAGGATCCAGCTCTGCGCCGCCCCCTCGGTGCAGGCGGTGGCAGCGAGGCCGGCGACGTCCTCCGCTGCAGCCTGAGCCTGGGCCGCCGCGAGCAGCTCATTGGGCGCCGCAGCGCTCGGAGCAGTGAGCACGAACGGGCCGGCCCCGTCGCGCGCGACCGGCACGTCGAGCGACGCCATGCCGGTGAATGCCGCTCCCGGCGCCGCGACGGTTCCGGTGGCGAGCCCGGGGATACCGAACGAGGCGAGGGTGGTTCCTCCGTCGGGCGCCGCCACGAGGGGGCCCGGGCAGACGCGCAGCTGCTGCACCGAGACCGGCTCGACCACCGTGCCCTCGGCACCCGTCGCCGTGTCCGGAGATGGCACCAAGCCTGCGGCTACGACGACCACCACGGCCACACCCGCGGCGCCGAGACCCGCGGCCACCCGGCCGCCGACGCGGAGCAGTTCAGTCAGCACGGACACCTCCGGCAACGGCGAGCGCCCGGGGCGGCCCTGTACGGAGACCGGAGCCTCGACGGATCTCCCGCTCGGGACGCACCCTGTCGGCGATCTGGCCGGACGGCAGCGCGAGGAGCAGGGTGAGGAGCAGCACCAGCAGCTGCACGCCGAGCATCGCCGCACCGAGCGGGGTGCCGAGCGTGCTCGGCCCGGTCGGAGCGTCAGCGGGCAGGCCCGCATCGAGCCCGACGTAGCGCCAGAGTCGGCCGTCGTCGGTCTCGGTGACGGGGACGAAGAGCGGGTTCCCGTCGAGGGCGGCGGCAGCCCGGTCGTGCACCACGCGGGTGCCGGGCGAGCCGGTCGCGAGCATCACGAAACCGATGTGCTGCTGCTCGAGTTGCGGCACCGGGTCGTAGCCGCTGCGGGACGCGAGGTTCGCGGCGAGCTCGGCGATCCCGTCGATGCTGGTGCCGGACGGCGCCGCCGAGTAGAGCGTGCTCTGTTCGTCGAGCCGGGCGCCGGAGCCGCGCTCGAGGGCCACGCCGAGGCCGGCGCCGGACTGCGCGTCGAGGATGAGGGTGCCGATCCCCGGATCGGCGGCGGCCTCCGCCGCGACGAGGGCGGGAAGGGTGCGGCCGGAGCCCGCGCTCACGCCGCCCGCCCCGGTGGCCGCGGCCACGAGGAGCGGCAGAGCGGCCACCGCGACGCCGGTTGCGACGACCGAGCCGGCGACGCCGCGCAGCAGGCGCACCTTGATGGCGCCCGCGGCGAGGCCGAGGATCGCGGCGCCACCGAGCCCGAGCCAGGCGAGGCTGAGGCCGGCACCCGGCCACGCGGTGACGAGGGCCTCGCCTGTCGCTGCGACAGGCACCCGGCTCGCGATCACGGCGGTGACGAACCCGAGCCCTGCCGCGGCGAGCAGGACGAGCGCACGCGGGGCGCTGGGCAGGAAGGCGGCGGCGAAGGCGAGCACCACGAGCGGCGCTGCGAGCGCGATGCCGAGGGCGATGGCGACGGTGGTGGTCACCCCGGCATCCGCCAGCGAGTTCCACGCGACGGCCGACGTGTCCGGGATGCCGGCCACGAAGGCGAGGACCTCCCCGACCGGTCCGCCCAGCACTCCCCCGGTCGGCGGGGCCAGCGGCACGCCGGGATCGGCGAACACCCCCAGCGGGGTGCCGCGGATGACGTGCTGCACGGCGAGCGGAAGGAACAGCGCCAGCGCGGGGATGGGCAACGGCAGCAGTCGGTGCCAGCCCCTGCCTCGCCGGCCGGCGACGGCGAGGACGACGGTGCCCACGACCCACGCGGTGAGGAGCGCGGGCCACAGCGAGGGGGCTCCGGCGAGGACCCCGGCCGCGAGGAGGGATGCCGTGGCGGACGCCGCCCAGGATCGGCGCGCGCCGGCCACCGCGAAGACCAGCCACGGCAGCAGGAGGTGCGCAAGGACCGCTCCGAGCCGGCCGCCGTCGAGCGCGAGCAGGAAGGTCGGGGCGAGCGCCCAGACGGCGGCACCGAAGACGCGCGGCCACGGCCGGCTGGAGAGCCGCGCGGCGGCGAACCATCCGCCGAGGGCGGCGAGCGGCAGCGCCGCGACGTACAGGGCGACGATGCTCTCGGAGGGCGCCCAGAAGGTCAGGGTGCCGAGGAGCGCCAGCAGCCACGCGAACGGATCGGCCACACCGAGGAATCCGCCGCCGAGATCCCGCC
>DATCMN010000303.1:0-2647 GCA_036563405.1 Naasia sp.
GAGGAGATGCACGCCTCCGACACCCCCGCCGCCCGGCTGTTCCGGTCGATCGTGCGCCGAACGGAAGGGGAGGAGTCCGATGCAGCTCCCGGTCGCTGAGCCGGCCGAGGTCCGCCGGGAGGTCGTCCGGCTCGCCCTCCAGCACCGTGGCGCGCTTCTCGGAACCCTCGCCCTGCACGCTCTGGCGGCGGTGATCGCACTCGTCCCGGCGATCGTCATCGGCCGGCTGGTCGGCGAGATCGTGGCCGGGAAGACGACACGGGAGGGGCTGATGCTCGCCACCGTGGCGCTGCTGCTCGCCGCCGTCGCGCAGGCCGTGCTGACGAAACTCGCTCACCAGCGCTCCGTCGCCCTCGGCGAGGTCATCATCGCGGCCCTCCGCGAGGATCTCGTCCGCGATCTCACCCGCCTCCCGCTGAACACCGTCGAGCAGGCGAGCAGCGGCGACCTGCTCTCGCGCACCACCAACGACGTCGAGAGCCTCGTGCAGAGTGTGCGCTACGCGGTGCCCCGCATCCTGATCGTCGCCGTCACCCTGCTCATCACCGCCGTCACCACCTTCGCGCTCAATCCGGCAGTGGCGGCGATCCTGCTGCTCGGCGTCCCGGTGCTCACCTGGGAGATCCGACGCTACCTGCGCCTGTCGACACCGGGATACCGCCGGCAGATGGCGTCCTTCGCCACTCTCAGCGGCACCATCAGCGAGACCGCTGAAGGCATCCGGACCGTCGAGGCGCTGGGCCTGGAGCAGATCAGGGAGCGCGAGCTCGATGACGCCCTCCGCGAGCGGCTGCAGTCGGATCTCGTCACCCTGCGGCTCCGCACGCGCTTCTTCCCGGCCGCCCAGCTCTCGCTGACCCTCCCCGTCGTGCTCGTCCTCGGCTGGGGCGCCTTCCTCGTGTCGGTCGGCTGGACCAGCATCGGGACCGTCACCACGATCGCGCTCCTGGCCGCCCAGCTGGTGGGACCCATCGGCGAGCTGACGGCGTGGGTCAACCAGCTGCAGATGAGCAGCGCCGCCATGGCGCGGATGATCGGGGTGAGCCTCGCCACCCCGGCGCGCGACAGCAGCGAGCAGGAACCCGACTCCGAGCGCCTCCGCGCGTCGTCCGTCCGGTACGCCTACCGGGCCGGCTCCGATGTGCTGAAGGGCATCGACCTGACGCTGGAGCCGGGCGAGCGCCTGGCCATCGTCGGCTCGAGCGGCTCCGGCAAGTCCACGCTGGCGCGGCTGCTGAGCGGTGTCGACGCACCGTCGGTCGGCACCGTCACGGTGGGTGGCGTGCCCCTCACCGGCCTGTCGGTCCAGGATCTGCGCACCCACGTGGCGCTGATCACGCAGGAGCACCACATCTTCGTCGGCAGCGTGGCGGACAACCTGCGGCTGGGGCGACCGGACGCGACGGAGGCTCTGTTGCGGGAGGCACTCGCCGCCGTCGCGGCGAGCAGCTGGATCGAGGAGCTCCCGGAGGGGCTGGAGACGCGGGTCGGCTCCGGCGGGCACCCGCTCTCCCCCGCCCAGGCTCAGGAGCTCGCTCTCGCCCGGCTTGTGCTCCTCGCTCCGGCGACCCTGGTGCTGGATGAGGCCACATCGCTGGTGGAGCCTGCTACCGCACGGTTCCTGGAGCGCTCCCTGTCCGCCCTCCTGCAGGGGCGCACGGTCGTCGCGGTAGCCCACCGGCTGCACAGTGCGGAGGAGGCGTCACGCATCGCGGTCATGCGAAAGGGCCGCATCGTCGAACTCGGAACCCACGAGGACCTCATCGCGGCCGAAGGCGAGTACGCCGGCCTGTGGCGCGCCTGGCACAGCGGGTAGCCGCGCCTGGCAGGCGACTACTGCCCGGCCGTCCCTGCCGGGCGGGGCGCGAAGCGGCGCAGCCGGAGGCTGTTCGTGACCACGAAGACTGACGAGAACGCCATTGCCGCGCCCGCGAGGACGGGGTTCAGCAGGCCGAGCATCGCCACCGGGATGGCAGCCACGTTGTAGGCGAAAGCCCAGAACAGGTTGCCCTTGATAGTGCCCAGCGTCGCCCGGGCGAGGCGGATCGCGTCGGCGACGACGGTGAGGTCGCCGCTGACGACCGTGATGTCGCTGGCGGCCATCGCGGCATCGGTTCCCGCGCCCATGGCGATCCCCAGGTCGGCTGCGGCGAGCGCTGCGGAGTCGTTGACGCCGTCGCCGACCATGGCGACGACCCGTCCTTCCGCCTGCAGCCGGCGCACGACGTCCAGCTTGCCCGCCGGGGTGACCCGGGCGTGCACCTCGCTGATACCCACCTGCTCGGCCACCGCGCGCGCCGCGCCGTCGTTGTCGCCGGTGAGGAGCACAGGCCTGAGGCCGAGGCCTGTGAAGCGCGTGACTGCCGTCGCCGCCTCCGCCTTCACACTGTCCGCGACCGAGATGATTCCCCGGGCGACGCCGTCCCAGGCGATAGCGACGGCGGTGCCGCCCGACCGCTCTGCCCGGTCGACGGCGTCCGCGAGCGCGCTCGGGACGTCGACCGCCCAGTCGTCCGTCAGCCACTGCGGGCGTCCGACCAGGACCAGGTGACCGTCGACGACGGCCTGCACACCGGCGCCGGCGCTGGACGAGAACTGCTCGGCCGAACCGACGTCGATCCCCCGGGCGGCGGCCGCCCTGGTGATC
>DATCMN010000306.1:0-2368 GCA_036563405.1 Naasia sp.
CCGAGTCGGGGTCGGCGGGGTCGACGACCATGCCCTTGCTGCGGCGCAGTCGCAGCACCGCGTCCCGAACCGCCCCGAGCGTCGCGCGCTCGCCGGCGGGCACCCCGAGCGTCGAGGCGAGCTGGGAGTACCGGATGGGACCGGACGGAGCGTCGGGGCCCGTCCCGGTCTGCTCCAACTCGAACTCGACGGCGGTGACGATGCCCTGCCGTCCCCTCTTGAAGACGCTGGTGCGGTAGCCGAGCCCCAGCTCGGCGGCCGGGATTCGGAGCAGCTCGCCGGTCAGGTAGTCGAGGAAGTCGACGGCGACGAGGGTGTCGGAGGCGTCCTGCCCGTAGGCCCCGATGTTCTGGATGGGCGCGGCACCCGTGGCGCCGGGGATGCCGGACAGGGCCTCCATGCCGGCGAGACCGCGGGCGACGGTGTGCGCGACGAGGCCGTCCCAGTCCTCCCCCGCTTCGACGCGGAGGCGGATGCGCCCCCGCGATCGGGCGGGCAGCTCTACGATGCCGCGCGTCGCCGTGCGCAGCACTGTGCCCTCGAACCCCTCATCCGCGACGAGCAGGTTCGACCCTCCGCCGAGGACGAGCCACGGCTCGCCGTCGCCCCACACCTCGAGCGCGGTGCGGACGAGATCGTCCGGCGTCTCCGGGGCGAGGAGCCGCTCGGCGGGCCCGCCCACGCGCAGGGTGGTCAGGTCGGCGAGCAATGTCCGCGCGCTCGCCGTGCGGGCGTCCGTCATCGGATGTCGGGACGAAGGACGACCTGCGCCTTGCCGAGCACGGTGTCCCCGCGGAAGCGCACGGTCAGGTCGACCCGCACGGTTCCGGCGTCAGCGTCGACCGCGCCCACCTTGGCGCTGATTTCCAGCTCGGCGCCGGATTCCGGGTCGACGACCACCGGACGGGTGAAGCGGACCTGGTAGTCGACGACCCGCGACGCCCCGCCCGCCCAGTCGACGACGGGCTGCACGGCCGCGCCCATGGTGAGCATGCCGTGGGCCAGCACGCCGGGCAGTCCCACCGCCGCCGCGACGTCGTCCCGGTAGTGGATCGGGTTGAAGTCGCCGGAGGCGCCCGCGTAGCGGACGAGCGTGTCGCGGCTGAGGGAGACTGTCCGCTCGGCCACTACGTCGCCGACGGCGGGCAGCCCGCTCATGCCCGCACCACCAGCGTGGAGGTCGCCGTCACGACGTGGCCCCCCGCTGAGTCGACGATGTCCGACTCTGCGGTGACCATCGAGTTGCCGCCGAGCGACTTCACGCTCGTGACGGTGAGCCGGGCGGTGAGCTCGTCCCCGGCGACGATGGGGCGGGTGAAGCTGAAGCGCTGGTCTCCGTGCACCACGCGGCTGAAGTCGATGCCCGCGTCCTCGTCGCCGAGCAGCTGGGCGAGCGTGTGCTCCTGGACGACCACCGCGAAGGTGGGCGGGGCGACGACATCGGCGAAGCCGGCCGCGCGCGCCGCCTCCGGGTCGAGGCTCAGCGGGTCGGTGGCGAGAACCGCACGCGCGAACTCGCGGACCTTCTCCCGCCCGACCAGGTAGGGCTCGGTCGGGGGATAGGTCCTGCCGGCGATCGCGGAGTTCACTGCCACTCGCCCAGTCTATTTCGGGCCCGCTCCGGGCCGACCCGGCTCCCCGCCTCCGCGCGCCGGAGGCCTCGTCCGGGCCGGCGGGAACGCGAGAGCCCCCGGCGCCGTGCGGCGCTGGGGGCTCTCGTCGAGTCTCTCGAGGCTGCGTTACTGGCAGCTCTCGCACTGCAGCAGGTCCATCGGGTCAACCGGAACCGCGTAGCCCCCGACGCTGTCGTTGTCGAAATCCATGAGCCATCTCCCCTTCGATGAGCTGTTGTGCTGTGGTCCACCTCTCGGTGGGTCTCCACTATATACCGGTAATGACAGGGGTGTCATTACTCAACATGTTGTGTCGGACGTCTTTTTCCTGCCCCCAGTTTAGGTGGCACCACCGACATCGCGGATGGCGCTCGACGGCTCCCTCGAATCCACCCGCATCCACCGGTCGGTGGAGGGGGAACGGGCCGGGTAGTTGCTCCCTCGGGGCACGTCCCGCGGGAGAGTTGGCGCATGGCATCAGTCGTGACCGTGCAGGACCTGCACAAGACCTACGCGGGAGTCTCCGCCGTCGCCGGGATCAGCTTCGAGATCCGGCGCGGCGAGACCTTCGCCCTCCTCGGCCCGAACGGCGCGGGGAAGTCCACCACCATCGAGATCCTCGAGGGCTACCGCAACCGCACCGGCGGGGAGGTGCGGGTCCTCGGCGAGGATCCGGCCACCGGCGGCGTCGCCTGGAAGGCCCGGCTCGGCATCGTCCTGCAGAACGGCACGGAGGCCGGCAACGCAACGGTGCG
>DATCMN010000313.1:0-3199 GCA_036563405.1 Naasia sp.
CTCCAGGGCTGCGAGAGGTCGAACCCGCGGCCGTCGCCGTTGGCGGCGTAGAGGTCGCCGTCGGCCCCCCAGCACGACGGCCACAGGTCGCCGTCGCTGGCGGTGTCGAGCTCGTCGGCGTACGCGGTGAACGCCGTGGCGAAGAAGTCGCTCTCCGCGCCCGTCGGCTGCTGGGCCGCGGCGGTCGGCGCGGTCGCGGCCAGCGCGACCGCCGCCAGCGTGCCGAGCGCGGCGGCGCCTGCCCGCCGCCGGCTCGGTCGCCCGTCACCCCTGCCCAGAGGTGCACGTCTCATGGTCTCTCCTCCCACCGCGGCGTCTCAGCCGCCGCGGAAATCGATTTCTCGCCTCGCGCGGCCCACCGCGCCGCCGTCTCACGCCGCTCCGCCTAGAGCGGCCTCGGCAGCCGCTGCGCGACCGGTGGCAGCTCGAGTGGCCGCCCCGGCAGCTCCTGGTACCAGTACGCCACCGAGGAGAGGTCGTCGCAGCGCTTGTTGGCGTGCCCGTGCTCGATCGTCACGCGGATCGAGCGCTCGAAGGTGACCGGATCCTCAACGTGGAAGCGGTACAGCGAGATCTGCCCGCTCCAGTTCGGCCCGCCCGGCAGGGTGATCCCGTGGTACGGCGCCGAGTACTGCTGGGTCGGGCACCAGGCGGTGTTGAAGTAGTCCTCCGTCCCCGTTCCGTGCAGCGAGGGCGGGAACGCCTCCCCGTCGATGAAGATCATGTCGTCGCCCTCGCCGTACCAGTTCCAGGCGTCGGTGTCGCGCAGGTTGTGCACGTTGAGCACGCAGCCGACGTAGTGGCCGCGGCCTTCCGCGTCGAGGATCACGTAGTTGCCGTCGCCGGTGTCGTTGACGTCGCCGAACAGGTACTCCGGGTTGGTCTCCGAGCCCTGCGGCACGCCGTCGGTGGGGTTCTCGCGCCGCCAGTGGGCGTGGAAGCGGCCGAGGCCGTCCTCCAGGGCGTCGAACGCCTCGTAGTCGATGTAGTAGTAGAAGAAGACGCTCTCCTGCTCGAGCTCAGAGAGCAACTCGAACCGGGCGCCCGCGGCGAACGGCATGTGGAAGAAGCAGTTGAATCCCTTGCCGTCCTCCGGGCTCATCTGCAGCGGGGCGGAGGCGAAGTTCACCGTCCGGCCGTGGCCGACGCCGAAGAAGTCGCCGAGCGGGACGAGCACGCTGGCGTGCTCCGCCCCGTCCCAGGTCACGCGCAGCACCAGCCGGCGCAGGTAGTCGCGCTCCACCGCCTCAGGGCCGTCGGGGTGCTCCGGCGCCACGGTGACCCAGATGTGGTTCACGCAGCCCGCGCCCTCGAGGTCGGCGAGCACCGCGGTCTCTCCTGGGCGCACGGTGAGCCGGTCCTCGTTGCCGCCGGTGCGGTCCCAGCTCGACACCCGGCGGCGGCGGCTGGAGCGGAGGCGGGGCAGGTCGCGAAGGCTGCTGCCGTGGGATCCGTAGGGCATGTGGGGTGGTCGTCCTTCCTCGATGCGGGCCGGTCACTTCAGACCGGAGGTCTTGATCGCGTCGGTGATGCGGCGCTGGAAGAGCAGGAACAGCACGATCGTCGGGATCGCCGCGATCACCGCGCCGGCGCAGACGTAGTTCCAGGCGGCCGAGTACTGGCTCTGCAGCGTTGCCATGCCCACCTGCACGACCCAGAGGTCGGCGTCGCGCGTGACGGTCAGCGGCCACAGGTAGGCGTTCCAGTTGACGAGGAAGAAGAGCACGGCGAGCGAGGCCAGCACGGGGCGGCTCAACGGCAGGGCGACGTGCCAGTAGATGCGCCAGTAGCCCGCCCCGTCGACGCGCGCAGCGTCCTCGAGCTCGCGGGGGATGCCGAGGTAGAACTGCCGCAGCCAGAAGATGCCGAACGCGTTGAAGATGCTCGGGATGATCAGCCCGGCGTAGCTGTCGACCCACCCCAGCTCGCGCACGAGCAGGAACAGCGGCACGAGGATCACCGACTGCGCGATGAGCAGCGTCGCCACCACGGCCGCGAAGACGAGCTCGCGCCCCGGGAACCGCAGCCGCGCCAGCGCGTAGCCGGCCATCGAGTGGAACCACAGCGCCACCACGGTCACCGTCCCGGCGACCACGAAGCTGTTGAACAGGTAGCGCGGGAACGGCACGTCGGTGAGGACGTAGCGGAAGTTGTCGAGCGTCAGGCGGTCGGGGAGGCCGACCTCGAAGACGTCGGCCGCCGGACGCAGCGCGCTGACGATCAGCCAGAAGACCGGGAACAGCGCGACCGCGGCGGCCAGGAAGCCGATCACCTGGCGCAGCCGCGGCCGCCGGCGCCGCCGCCGCGGGCGGCGGGCCGGGCGAGCGGCGACCGCGGCGGGCGCTGCCTCAGCTGACATCGAACCGGGCTCCCCGGGTGAGGGCGAACAGCAGGCCCGTGACGACGATCAGGACGAGCATGACGACGGCGGCGATCGCCGAGGCGTAGCCGTACGCGTTGAACTGGGTGGCCTGCTGGTAGATGTAGTAGATGACCGTCGACGTCGAGTTCGCGGGGCCTCCGCGGGTCGTCACCGAGACGAGGTCGAAGGCCTGCGGGCCCGTCACCGCCGCGATGATCGAGGTCAGCAGCACGAAGAAGCTCGTGCGCTTCAGCAGCGGCCAGGTGATGTGCCGGAAGGCATCCCACGAGGAGGCGCCGTCCAGGCGGGCGGCCTCGTAGAGCTCGTTGGGGATGTCCTTCAGGCCGGCGAGGAAGATCAGCATGTAGTAGCCGGCGAAGACCCACACGCTGACGAAGATGAGCGTGGCCAGCGCCGTGCTGGGGTCGCCCAGCCACGAGCGGCCGTCGGCCCCGAAGGCCTCGAGGACCACGTTGACGATGCCGCGCTCGTCGACGAGCATGAACTGCCAGATCAGGCCGACGACGACGAGGCTCAGCGCCTGCGGCAGGAAGACCGCGGTGCGCACGAACCCCAGGCCGGGGAACGCGTCGCGGACCAGCAGGGCCAGCGCGAGGCCGAGCGCGAAGACGAGCGGCACGAACGCCACCGCGTAGATGACCGACACCTTCGCGCTCTGCCAGAGGAGGTCGTCCTCCAGCAGCGCCTTGTAGTTGTCGAGGCCGACGTAGGTGTACTGGCCGAAGCCGGAGATGTTGTAGAAGCCGAAGCCGATGGCCAGCACCATCGGCGCCGCCAGGAAGAGCAGCAGCCCCAGCGCGTCCGGCGCGACGAACA
>DATCMN010000367.1:0-5218 GCA_036563405.1 Naasia sp.
CGCCCCGCTGACCGCCGGGGGAGCGCTGCCCGCCGACCGGGTGCTGCCGGTCCGCAACGTGCCGGAGGACGACGCGGACGACCACGGCGCGGACTACGGCGACCAGGCCGACGGTCTCGGCGACGCGGCCGACGACCTCGACGACGCGGACGGCGGCCAGGACGACTCCGGTGACGCCGACGACCCCGAGGAGCTCGGTGCCGCACCTCGCCGGCCGGGGAAGTTCTCCTACCGGCCCAACCTGCTGATCGTCGACGGTGGGCAGCCGCAGGTCGCGGCCGCCGCGCGAGCCCTGCGCGAGTCGGCGGTGGATGGCATCGCCCTGATCGGCATCGCCAAGCGCCTGGAGGAGGTCTGGCTGCCGGACAGCGACTACCCGGTCATCCTGCCCCGCAACAGCGACGCGCTGTTCCTGCTGCAGCGCATCCGCGACGAGGCCCACAGGTTCGCCATCACGCATCAGCGCACCCGGCGGAAGCGCGACATCACGTCGGTGCTCACCGAGATCCCCGGGCTCGGCTCCGCGCGCGTGCGCGACCTGCTTCGGCATTTCGGCTCGGTCGCCCGGCTCAAGCAGGCGACCCCCCAGGAGATCGAGCAGGTGAAGGGCATCGGCCCGAAGCTCGCCGCGACGATCGCCGAGCGGTTGAGCGCCTGAAGCGCCTGCTGCCCTCCGCTCCAGCGCATAGGCTGGAAGCGTCCCCGACCGGAAGCAGCTCATGAGCCCGGAAGCACGGCCCCCCGGCGACGCCGGCGGCCCGACCGCACGCGCCCGCCAGTCCGTCCTCGTCGTCACCGGCATGTCCGGCGCCGGCCGCAGCACCGTCGGCAACGCGCTGGAGGACCTCGGCTGGTACGTCGTCGACAACCTGCCTCCGCAGATGCTCCTGCCGCTCCTCGACGTCGCCGAGCATGCGGGGGAGAGCCTGCCCAGGGTCGCCGTCGTCGTGGACGTGCGGGGCGGTGCGCTGTTCTCGGAGCTGCGCGACGTGGTGCCGCGACTCAAGACGAGCGCGCAGGTGCGGATCCTGTTCCTGGAGGCGACAGATCAGGTCCTCGTCCGCCGATTCGAGCAGGTGCGGCGCCCGCATCCGCTGCAGGGTGACGGAACCCTCCTCGACGGGATCTCGGAGGAGCGCTCGCGCACGGCCGCGGTCCGCGAGCAGGCCGACATCGTGATCGACACCTCCGAGCTCAACATCCACCAGCTGGCGACAGTGGTGAACGACCTGTTCAGCGAGGCCGATGCGCCCGGCGTCCGCGTGACCCTCACGAGCTTCGGCTACAAGTACGGGCTCCCCGCCGACGCGGACATCGTCGCGGACGCGCGGTTCCTGCCGAACCCGTACTGGGTGCCCGAGCTGCGGGCGGGCAGCGGTCTCGACCCCGAGGTGAGCGCCTACGTGCTCCGCCAGGAGGGGGCCGCCGAGTTCGTGGACGGCTACGCCGCAGCCCTGTCTCCCGTGCTGGCGGGCTACCGGCGCGAGAACAAGCGGCACGCGACCATCGCCGTCGGCTGCACGGGCGGCCGGCACCGGTCCGTGGCGATGGTCGAGGAGCTGGGCCGGCGGCTGCGATCGCAGCCGGGGGTCAGCGTGTCCGTGAAGCACCGGGACCTCGGCCGCGAGTGACCGCGGCGGCCGTCCAGGGGCGTCAACCCTCGACGGTTGGTTGAGGACCGGGCCCGGCATCGCGGCTAGGGTGGGGTCTCACCGGAGGGAGCGGGAATTGCATTTGCGCAAGTTCCCGTCCTGATCAGCCATTCCCTGTCGCTGCCGGGTGCGCGTGGGGCGCACCGGCGCGAAGCGGGGGTCGCAGGGATGCGAAACTGAAGGACATGGGGAGAGGACGAGCCTCGTGGCATTGACCGCGGACGTGAAGGACGAGCTGGCCAAGGTCGAGGTCGGGAAGACGACTGTGCGCGCCGCGGAGCTGGCGACGATCCTCCGCTTCGCGGGCGGGCTGCACCTGATCTCCGGACGCATCGCCGTCGAATCGGAGCTGGATTCCGCTCAGGTCGCCCGTCGGGTGCGCAAGGACCTGGCGGAGCTGTACGGCGTGCGCGGCGACGTGGCCGTGATCTCCGCCTCCGGGGTCCGCCGCACCAACACCTACGTTGTGCGCGTCATCGAGGGCGGCGAGACGCTCGCCCGCCAGACCGGTCTGCTGGACGCCCGACGCCGCCCCATCCGCGGCCTGCCCAACAGGCTCACCACCGGCTCCACCGAGGACCTGTCCGCCATCTGGCGGGGCGCCTTCCTCGCCCGCGGCACGCTCACCGATCCCGGCCGATCCGCCGCTCTGGAGGTCACCTGCCCGGGCAACGAGACCGCCATGGCGCTCGTCGGGGCCGCCGGCCGTCTCGCGGTGCCCGCCAAGGCCCGCGAGGTGCGCGGCGTGCACCGCGTGGTCATCCGCGACGGCGAGGCGATCGGCGACATGCTGGAGAAGATGGGTGCGCTCGAGACCCGGCACAACTGGGAGGAGATGCGCCAGCGCCGCGAGGTGCGGGCCACCGCCAACCGGCTCGTCAACTTCGACGACGCGAACCTCCGCCGCTCCGCGCAGGCCGCCGTCGCCGCGTGCGCACGGGTGGAGCGAGCGCTCGAGATCCTCGGCGACGACATCCCCGAGCACCTGCAGTACGCGGGGCGGCTGCGCCTCGCGCACCGCGACGCGAGCCTCGACGAGCTCGGCCACCACGCCGACCCGCCCATGACGAAGGACGCCGTCGCCGGCCGGATCCGCCGCCTCCTCGCGATGGCCGACAAGCGCGCCATCGAGTTGGGCGTGCCGGGCACCGACGCGAACCTCCCGCCCGACCTCGACGACTGAGCCGCCGGCTCCTCGGCTGCAGAGCTGAGCCCAGCGCTGGGAGTCGGCTCCCGGTCTTCTCTCGGGAATAGCGCAACCTGCACCCAGTTCTAGACTGGGGAACGTCCCGATGGCGGCTCTCTCGGAGGGCCCGCGGGCGACGAGAGGAGACCCCGATATGGCCGAGTACACCCTTCCGGAACTGGGTTACGACTACGGTGCGCTGGAACCGCACATCAGCGCCACCATCATGGAGCTGCACCACAGCAAGCACCACAACACCTACGTGACGGGCGCCAACACGGCGCTGGCCCAGATGGCGGAGGCCCGCGAGAGCGGCAACCTCGGCAGCCTGAACAAGCTGCAGAAGGATCTCGCCTTCAACCTCGGCGGTCACGTCAACCACTCGATCTTCTGGACCAACATGGCGCCCGACGGCGACGACCGGCCCGCCGGTGAGCTGGCGGCGGCGATCGACGAGTTCTTCGGCTCGTTCGACAAGTTCCAGGCGCACTTCACCGCCGCGGCGGTAGGCGTGCAGGGCTCCGGATGGGCCCTCCTCGCCTACGACACCATCGGCGGCAACCTGGTCATCGAGCAGCTGTTCAACCAGCAGGACAACATCCCGGCGCTCAGCGTGCCGCTGCTGATGCTGGACGTCTGGGAGCACGCCTACTACCTCGACTACAAGAACGTCCGCCCGGACTACGTGAAGGCCTGGTGGAACGTCGTGAACTGGGACAACGTCGCGCAGCGCTACGCCGCCGCGAAGGCGAACGCCGGGAGCCTGCTGCTCCTCCCGTAGCCCTCCCGCCCCGGGGGCGGACGTCCCCCGGGCACTAGGCTCGGAGGCGGCGGGCGAGCCCCGCCGACCTCCGATCCACACATTCCCGACCCGGCGCCTTCGCGCCTGACTTCTTTGGAGATGTTCCCTTGGTACGTGTCGGCATCAATGGCTTCGGCCGCATCGGCCGCAACTACTTCCGAGCCGCGTTCGCGAAGGGCAGCGAGCTCGAGATCGTCGCGGTGAACGACCTCACCGACAACGCCGCGCTCGCGCACCTGCTCAAGTACGACTCGGTGACCGGCCGCCTCGACGCCGACGTCTCGCTCGAGGGCGACTCGATCGTCGTCAACGGCAAGGCGATCAAGGTCCTCGAGCAGCGCGACCCCGCAGCCCTCGGCTGGGGCGACCTCGGCGTCGACATCGTCATCGAGTCCACCGGCCGGTTCACCGACGCGGAGAGCGCCGGCAAGCACATCGCCGCCGGCGCGAAGAAGGTCCTGATCTCCGCGCCCGCCAAGGGCGAGGACGCGACGTTCGTGATGGGCGTCAACCACGAGGACTACGACCCGGCCGCGCACCACATCATCTCGAACGCGTCCTGCACCACGAACTGCCTCGCGCCCCTCGCGAAGGTGTTCAACGACACGTTCGGCATCGAGCGCGGCCTGATGACCACCGTGCACGCGTACACCGCCGACCAGAACCTGCAGGACGGCCCGCACAGCGACCTGCGCCGCGCCCGCGCCGCCGCGATCAACATCGTCCCCACCTCCACCGGTGCGGCGAAGGCGATCGGGCTCGTGCTGCCCGAGCTGAAGGGCAAGCTGGACGGCTTCGCCCTCCGCGTGCCCGTGCCCACCGGCTCGATCACCGATCTCACCGTGACCTCGTCGCGGCCGGTCAGCGTCGAGGAGGTCAAGGACGCCTACCGGGAGGCCGCGAACGGCTACCTGAAGGGCATCCTCAAGTACACCGAGGACGAGATCGTCTCCTCGGACATCGTCACCGACCCGCACTCCTCGATCTTCGACGCCGGGCTCACCCGCGTGCTCGGCGACCAGGTGAAGCTGTCGGCCTGGTACGACAACGAGTGGGGCTACTCCAACCGCCTCGTCGACCTCACCGAGTACGTCGCCGAGCGGCTCTGACGCCCTCGATGACGCTTCGCACGCTCGACGCGCTCGGCCCCCTCGGGGGCCGGGCCGTCGTCGTCCGGTGCGACCTCAATGTCCCCCTGAAGGACGGCGAGATCACCGACGACGGCCGCATCCGCGCCTCCCTGCCCACCCTCACCGCGCTGCTCGAGCAGGGCGCTCGCGTGACCGTGATCTCGCATCTCGGCCGCCCTGACGGGACTCCCGATGCGAAGTACAGCCTCGCGCCCGTCGCGGCGCGCCTCGGCGAGCTGCTCGGCCGGCCGGTCCGCTTCGACAGCGCGCCGGCGGCGGACACCGCGAAGGACCTCGCCGACGGCGAGCTGCGCCTCCTCGAGAACCTCCGCTTCGACCCGCGGGAGACCAGCAAGGACGCGGGGGAGCGGCAGGCCTACGCCGATGAGCTCGCCGAGTTCGGCGAGGCATTCGTCTCCGACGGCTTCGGGGTCGTGCACCGCAAGCA
>DATCMN010000374.1:0-3187 GCA_036563405.1 Naasia sp.
GGGGAGCGACACGTCGCCGTCCGCGTCGAGGCCGACGACGAACAGCCCGCGCTCCTTGAGCGCCTTCAGCGTCTGGGTGAGGTTCGGGGCCATGGCGACCGGCACCCGAGCCGCCGCTCCGGCGGACGTCTTCCAGGCCGCCGCCGTGACGCCCACGCTGCGGCGCTGCGGGACGACGACGCCCTGCCCGCCGAACGCGGCGACCGACCGGAGGATGGCGCCCAGGTTCCGCGGATCCGTGATGCCGTCGACCGCGACGATCAGCGGCACCTGATCACGGCCCTCGATGCTGTCCAGCAGCTCGAGGGGATGCGCATAGGTGTACGGCGGCACCTTGAGCGCGATGCCCTGATTGACGGAGTCCTCGCCGGTCAGCCTGTCGAGCTCGGGACGGGTGACCTCGAGGAGAGCGATGCCGCGGTGGCCGGCGAGCGCGATCGCCTCGCGCACCCGGTCGTCCATCTCGATCCGCTGCGCGATGTAGAGCGCCGTCGCGGGGATCCGGGCGCGCAGAGCCTCTACCACCGAGTTGCGGCCGCCGACGATCTCGCTCTCATCGGTCGACTTCGGCCGGCGCGCGGGCTGGCGCTGCTGCCCCGCGACCCGCTGCTGGCCGGGGCGGGCAGCAAGCCGCTCGGCGGCCGCCTTCCGCTTGCCGGCCGGATGGTAAGTGCGGTCCTCGGCCTTGGGGGTGGGCCCCTTGCCTTCGAGCGACTTGCGGCCCTGGCCGCCGGAGCCGACCTTGGGGCTCTTGGCCTTCTTGCGGACGGCGCCGGGCCGTCCCTTGCTACTCGGCATCGATGCTCCAATGCGTTCCTGTGGACGAATCCTCGAGGGTGATGCCGGCCTCGGCCAGCTCGGTGCGGATGGTGTCGGCGCGCTCGAAGTCGCGCTCCGCGCGCGCCGCCTGGCGTTCGGCGATGAGCCGCTCGACGAGGGAGGTGAGGGCGACGCGCACGGGCTGGTCGCTGCGGCTGCGCCATTCGGGGGCGGTGGGGTCGATGCCGAGGATCTGCGTCATCGCGGACACCTCGGCCCTGCGCTCGGCGGCGGCGTCCAGGTCCTCGGCATCGAAGGCGGCATTGCCCGCCCGCACGGCCTCGTGCAGCGCGGCGAACGCCTCCGGCGTCGACAGGTCGTCGTCGAGTGCGGCGCCGAACGCGTCCGGAACCTGACCCGGGCGTGCCGCCGCGAACCGGGTGCCCTCCAGCCGCCTCGTGGCCCGGTCGAGGAAGGTCTCCACCCTGTCGAGGGCCGCTTCGGCCTCCTCGAGGGCACCGTCGTGGTAGTCGAGGACCGACCTGTAGTGGGCGGCCGCGAGGTAGTACCGGACCACCACGGGTCGGGCCATGCTGAGGAAGTCCGCCGCGTACAGCGAGTTGCCGAGCGACTTGCTCATCTTCTGGCCGTCGACGTTCACCAGGCCGTTGTGCACCCAGTACCGGGCGAACGGATCCCCGGCGGCCGTCGACTGGGCCAGCTCGTTCTCGTGGTGCGGGAACCGCAGGTCGAGCCCGCCGCCGTGGATGTCGAACTCACGGCCGAGGTAGCGGGCCGACATCGCGGAGCACTCGATGTGCCAGCCGGGTCTCCCGGGCCCCCAGGCCGACGACCACGACGCGGACTCCGGCTCGTCGTCCTTCCGGCCCTTCCAGAGGGCGAAGTCGCGGGGGTCGCGCTTGCCGCGCGGGTCGGCGTCCTCGGCCGCCACCATGTCGCCCACCGTCTGCCGGGTCAGACGGCCGTAGGCGGGCCAGCTGCCGGTGTCGAAGTAGACGTCGCCGGAGCCGTCCGGCGCCGGGTAGGCGTGACCCCGGTCGATCAGGCGCGCGATGATCTCCTGCATCTGGGAGACGCTCGCCGTGGCGCGGGGCTCGTAGGTGGGTGCCTGCACGCCGAGCGCGGTGTACGCGGCGGTGAACTCCAGCTCGTAGCGGTAGGCGAGGGCCCACCACTCCTCGCCGGTCCCCTCCACCTGCCCGGCCTTCGCGTTCACCAGGATCTTGTCGTCGATGTCCGTGACATTCCGCACGAGGGTGACGCGGTACCCGCGGTAGGTGAGCCAGCGTCGCCACAGGTCGTAGACGAGAGCCGACCGCAGGTGACCGATGTGGGGCGACGACTGCACGGTGGGGCCGCACACGTAGATGCCCACTTCGCCCGGGACGAGCGGCTCGAAGTCGCGCAGACCGGCCTCGAGGGAGTCGTAGAGTCGCAGAACCACGGGAGCCAGCTTAGGGAGAACGGCGGGGCACGGGCCGGACGAGGGCGGTCGCGACCGCCGACACGCCTTCGCCGCGGCCGGCGAACCCGAGCCCGTCGGTGGTGGTGGCCGACACGCTGACCGGGGCGCCGACCAGGGCGCTGAGCACCCGCTCGGCCTCCTCGCGGCGAGCGGCGAAGCGGGGCCGGTTCGCCACCACCTGGACCGCGACGTTGCCGGGCGCCCAGCCCGCGGCAGCGAGGATCGCCACGGTCTCGCGGAGGAACACCGAGCCGGCGGCCGCGGCGTAGCGGGGGTCGTCGGTGCCGAACCGGCTGCCGAGATCCCCCAGCCCGGCAGCGGAGAGGAGCGCGTCGCAGACCGCGTGTGCGACGGCGTCGCCGTCGCTGTGGCCGGACAGGCCCGTCTCGCCCGGCCAGTCGAGGCCCGCCAGCCGGAGGGGGCCGTCGCCGCCGAAGGCGTGCACGTCGATGCCGATACCGGTGCGCGGCGAGGCCAGCGGGGCGAGCAGGTGCTCCGCCCGCTCCAGGTCGGCGGGCGTCGTGATCTTGAAGGCGAGGGGCTCCCCCGGCACGACCTGCACCGGGAGGCCGGCGGCGGCGAAGAGCGCGGCGTCGTCGGTGTGCTCGGCGATCGCTGCCGCGTACGCCAGCTCGAGGCCGGCCCGCGGGAACCCCTGCGGGGTCTGCACCGCGGACAGGCTGGACCTGTCCACCGTCTCGGCAACCGTTACGCCCTCGAGCCTCTTCACCGTGTCCGCGACCGGCAGGCCGGGCACGATGCCTGCCCCGGTGCGCCGGACCGCGTCGAGGACCGTGCGGAACTGCGCCAGCGGCGTGAGGACTCGGGCGGCGTCGTGCACCAGCACGACCTCCACCGACTCCGCGAGCACGGCGAGGCCGTTCGCCACCGACTGCTGCCGTGAGTTCCCCCCGGCCACGACCTCGGCGCCGGGCGCGAACG
>DATCMN010000376.1:0-1572 GCA_036563405.1 Naasia sp.
GCGCAGGCCCGGCGGCCGCCCGCGTCGTCACTGGGAGGCGATCTGCAGTCCGTTCATGACGATCGGCGTGCCGGGCGCGAGCCCCGGCGGCGGCACCGCGATGAAGCGGCTCGGCGCGGCGCCCTCCAGGCCCCGCATCGCAGTCAGGGTCACGTTGTCGATGCCTCCGCCGTGGTTGTCGGCCGTTCCGCCCGCGGTGAAGGTGAGCCAATAGAAGGAGGGCTTGAGGATGCGGATCGTCAGGTCGCGAACGATGCCCTCCTTGGAGTAGTAGCACCGGTCCACGAGGTTGGCGGGCAGGCGCGGCCTGCTCTCCGGCGTGCCGTCATGGTTCTTCCAGGTGGCGTAGGCGCGCAGCGTGGGCGCGCTCTCCGGGTGGCTCACGTTCACGTCGGGATCGATGTAGACGCCGACGCGCGCCGTGTCGGCCGGATACATCGCTCCGGGCGTGAGGCTCTTGACGGTGGAGACCTGCGTCGAGTTGGTGAACGACATGCCGCAGACGTCCTGCCCGCCGACGCCCCACCACGGCATGGAGATGTAGGTGTACTTGAGGCGATAATAGCCGGGCGCCAGCAGCATGCGGCGGCTGATGCTGCGGTTGCTGGTGTTCGAGTCCCAGGTCGAGGCGTCGAGCTCCACCACGTTGCGGCCCGCGGACGGGCCGAGAAACGTGCCCCAGTCCTGGAAGTCGATCTGGTTGACCGGATGCGTCGTCCAGCCCGAGGGCAGCCGCGGCCAGCCGGTGTTGACGCCGGAGGTGTCGAGCGTGCGCTCCGTCCAGTAGTCGGACACGGACCCGGCCGGCGTCTCGAACCCGTCGGTGAACAGCAGCTGGTTCGCCGTCCACGGATAGTCCGGCGCCTTCGTGCCGGCGCAGGCGTTCCGGCACAGGCGGATGTTGCTCAGCACGGAGCCCGTCGTGTCCGACAGGCCCTCCGCCTGGAAGGTCAGCCAGTAGAAGGAGGGCTGCGTCATGACGATCTTGACGCTGCGCTCGATCCACTTCTGGCCGGTGTTCACGCAGACGTCGATCAGGTTGTTCGTCGTCGGCGAGAAGGTCGCCGGCGGCGTGTCGCTCAGCGCGATGTCGAGATAGACGCCGACGCGGTTGGTCTGGTAGCCCCACGTGCCGTTGGTGTCGCGCGCCCAGTCCACGTCCTCGGTCTTCGAGCCGCAGAGCCACACGGGGTCGTACTCGGTGTAGGGGATGCGGTCCTTGATCCAGTAGCGCAGCTCGTAGTTGCCCGTGGGCATGTAGACCTTCTTCGACATGGCGACGTTGCCGTCGGAGTCGAGCTCCGCGACGTAGCGCATGCCGCTGGGCGGCGCGGCGCCGTAGTTCTCGGAGAGGCCGATCTCGACGCCGGATCCGGTCGTCTTCCAGTTGTTGTAGTTGGCGTAGACGCCCCAGGTGCCGTTCTGCAGCTCGCCGACATTCGTGCCGAAGCGCTCCGAGATCAGCAGGTCGGGATCGGCGTTCTCCCGCGACGTCTGGTCGTAGACGCCGTTGGAGCGGCCGGAGCCCGACAGCGCGACGGATTCGACGCCGAGGATGGCGGCGAAGGTGGT
>DATCMN010000368.1:0-3022 GCA_036563405.1 Naasia sp.
TCATCATCACGGGCGGCTTCAACGTGTCCCCGTCGGAGGTCGAGGGCGTGCTGGTCTCCCACCCGGACGTCGCGGACGCCGCAGTCATCGGGCTGCCGCGGCCATCGGGCGGGGAGGACGTCGTCGCGGCCATCGTGCTGCGGGACGGTGCGGCCGCTTCGCCCGAGGCGCTCCGCGACTTCTGCCGCACCCACCTCGCCGCCTACAAGGTCCCGAAGCGGGTGATCGTGGTCGAGGAGCTCCCCCGCTCGCTGATCGGCAAGGTCCTCCGCCGGGTGGTCCGGGAGCAGCTGATCGCCGAAGCGGCGCCCCGCGACTAGGCGCGCTCCACGGGGAGCCACAGTTCGCACGTCGCTGTGCTGAAATCGGCCGCCCGTTCGAGCACCGACACGATCGAGGGGCCAGGCCGCAGGCGCCAGGGGTTGGACGGGAGCCAGTCGGTCGCCGTCGCGGCGTAGGCGGTCTGAAGGGCCGCCGGATACGGGCCCTCCACCCGGAACACCGCCCAGGTGCCTGCCGGCACCTCGATGGCGTCGAGGTCCTCCGGCACCGGGGTCGACAGGCCGAGCGCGACGCCGTGCAGGTACGTGAGCTCGCTGCCATCGGTGTAGTCGGGATCGACGTCTGCGCTCACCTGGAGGAGCCCGGTGGGCTCGGTGTCGCTCAACTCCTTGAGCCGCACGTGCTCGGCCGGCGGCAGCGATGCGATCAGCGCCTGGATGTGCGGGTTGACGCCGGAGTGGATCAGCGGCACGCGGGCGGTGTGGCCGACGAGGCGGAACGCCGGTCGGTCGGCGATGCAGGTGTCCATCGGGGAGCTCCCTTCTACTGTCAGGCGGAACCTGAGCTGCGGTTGGATGCGAAGGGGGCCGCCGTTCCGCCGGACGTCACCCGGGCTCGCGCCGTGCACGGCGCGGAACGCCCGGCCGAACGCCTCAGTGGAGCCGTAGCCGTAGCGGACCGCGATGCCGAGCAGGTCGCCGCCGCCGACGACGTCCGTCGCGGCCATCGCCATGCGGCGCCGACGGACGTACTCCGACAGCGGCATGCCGGCGAGGGCCGAGAACATCCGCCGCAGGTGGTATTCGGTGGTGCCGACGCTGCTCGCCAGCGCGAGGACGTCGATCTCCTCGGTGAGGTCGTGCTCGAGGAGTTCGACGAGCCGGTTGAGACGTGCGATCACGGTGCTCCCTTCGGAACCCAGCCTGGCTCGTCCCCCACCACGCCCACCCGATCATTCCGGTCCGATCCGATCGGACATCCCGGACACAGCTCGGCTCAGGCGCCCCTCGCCCGTCGGAGGCTCGCAAGCAGCTCCGGTCCCCGACGCTCGAGCAGCGCGCCACCCCGGCGGATGCCGAGCACCATGAGCGCCGAGCCGAGGCCCACGCCGACAGCGAGGGTCGCCACTCCCAGCCAGAGCTGCCCGGTCGCGATCGCCGCGATGCCGAGCGCCAGCTCGGGCACCGCCAGCGCGAAGACGATGAGCCAGGCCGCGTACATGCCGAGCTGGGACGTGAACGACGAGCCGGGCGGCGACTTGAACGGGCTCTCCCCCGCAGCGGGCACGGGCATCAGGAAGCGCGCCGAGGCGACGCTCGAGACCCCGAAGCCGGTGAGCAGCAGGCCCAGGCCGATCCCGAGCATCGCGAGGATCTCGTCGCCGCGACCGAGGGCCAGGAGGGGCACGACGGTCGAGACGACCACCAGCGGCACCGCGATGATCGCGAGGGTGAGAACGCGGCCGGCGCGATCGGCCGCACCGCTCAGCCCGCTCGACAGGTGGGACGCGAACGCCGTGCCGTCGTAGGAGACCTCCGCGCACAGTGTGATGGCCAGCGTCGCCGCGAAGAACGGCCCGAGGAGACCGAGGAGCCAGTCCGATCCGGTGATGGCGAGGAACACGGCGATCACCGCGAGCAGCGGCAGCATCACGAGGGACCCGCCGTACCGGGGGTCGCGCATCCAGTAGACGGCGGTCCGCGCCGCGACGGCTCCGGTCGGCGTGGCCGGGAACCAGGCGAACGGGCCGAGCCCCTTCGACTTCGCCGAGCCGCCGGACGATCGCGGCGGGGAGACGAGCAGGATCGCGAGGCTGCGGCGCCAGAGGAGCACCAGGACCCCCAGAGTCGCGAGCCCGATGGCCGCCTTCGCCAGCGCTTCGAGCGGGCGTCCGAGCGCGAGGTCCCCCGGGATCGACCAGGCCGCGCCGAACGGCGACCACGAGACGGCGCGGGCGATCTGCGGCAGGTCGTCGGCGATGGTGGCGATCGAGGATCCGGCGACGCTGAGGATCGGTCCGAGGAGGATCACCGGGACGAACACCAGGACGCCCATCACCTCGCGGTACCGCCGTCCCCCGGCGAGTGCCGCCCCGACGGACTCGAACGCCCGCGCCGACGTGACGCAGATGAGCACGCCGAGGAACGCCGCGAACGGCGCGGTCAGCAGGGCTCCCGGCTCACGGAGCCAGCTCAGCGTGGTGGCCAGCCCGGCGACGAGGGTCACGATGCCGGGCACCCCGAGGAGCCCCACCACCAGCAGGGCGACGAGGAGGCGCTGCGGCGGGATCGGGAAGGTGCGCAGCTTCTCCACGCTCAGCGTCTGGTCCATGCCGCGCACGAGCAGCGGGACGATGAGCCAGCCGAGCACGGCCAGCGCGCCGCCGAGCACGGCGGTGGTCCACGCCCACTCCGGCTCCACGAAGGCGAGCGAGATCATTCCGGCCACGAGCCCGGCGAGGATGAACAGCCCCCAGAACGCGCCGATGATGGCGGACACGAGCGCCCACGTGCTGCGCCGGAAGCCGTTCGCGAGGAGCCGGAACCGCAGTCTCAGGAGGTGTGCAACCACGACGGCCCCTCCGAGTGGTGGCGCCCGCCGACGAGCTCCACGAACCTGTCCTCGAGCGTGGAGCCGGCGCGGACCTCGTCGGTCGTGCCGGCGGCCAGCAGGCGGCCCGACCCGATCACGGCGACGTGGTCGCACATCCGCTGCACGAGATCCATCGAATGACTCGACA
>DATCMN010000382.1:0-5297 GCA_036563405.1 Naasia sp.
AGGGAGAGCGCCTCGCGCATCGGCTTGGCGGCTCGGATCACCGACTTCGGGTCGTAGGTGGCGGACAGGGTGACGAGGCGGGTGAGCGTCTCCCGGTCGTAGGTGCGGGCGACCTCCTCCGGACTGCCCGAGGTGGCCCAGTTCGGCAGCGCCTTCCCCGTGCTCCACGGCGACATCGCGTCGTCGATCTGCCGGGCGTTCGCGATGGTCGCCTCCACTCCGGGGCCCGCCTTGATGCCGATGGTGAGGAACGTGTACGCCGTGTCGCGGTACGACATCGCCCCGGCGTTCTCGGGTATGCGCGCGATGGCCCCACCCAGCTGACGGATCTCGACGATCAGCTGCGGAGTGTCGACGCCGTGGCCGACCCAGGTGAGCAGCTCGTCGATCGCCGCCGAGTCGAAGGTGTGCAGCAGGGCGGCGTGCTCGTGAACGGGCATCGGGTCTACCGGGTCAGCGTGCACGAGACCGATCATCGAGTAGGGCATGACACCCGCCTGACCAAAGATCGGCGTCGCGGCGGCGGCGATGGGGGCGAAGTGCTTCTCGCCCTCCGCCGGGTCGCCGGTCCACACGTAGCGGACGGTGACCGACATCCTGCCGGCCAGGGGCGGCGGCACGAACGGCGCGTCGGGGAGCCGGAGGATCGCGATCGAGGTGGTCGCGTCCTCGGGCAGGGTGAGGCACCAGTCGGCCCAGAGCCGCATCACCTTCTCGGTGTCGGCGCCGTCGAAGAAGAGCGCTCCGCCGTAGATGGTGGGGTGGCGGAGCAGGTCGACCTCCACGGCGGTGACGATGCCGAGGGCACCCTTGCCGCCACGCAGCGCCCAGAACAGAGCCGGGTTCTCAGTGGGGGTGGCACGGCGGAACTCACCGTCGCCGGTGACCACCTCGATGGCGCGGACGTAGTCGGCGGACACGCCGTAGCTGCGGCCCAGCGGGCCGATGCCGCCACCGGTGAGGAGGCCCACGACGCCGACATCGGGGGCGCTTCCGCAGAGCGGGGCGAGACCGTGCGGGGCGGCGGCTTCGATGACCCGCTCCCACTTCACGCCGGCGCCGATGCGGGCCCAGCCCTCCGGGTGGACGGTGAGCTCGTCGAGCCTGCCGGTGTGGATGAGGAGCGAGTTCTCGAGGATGTCGAGGGCCCCGTGCCCGGTGGCGCGCACGCCCACCTCCAGGCCGTGCTGGTTCGCGTACTTCACGGCGGCGACGACGTCATCGGCGGACTCGGCTTCGAGCACGGCAGCGGGGTGGCTGGCGACGGCCACGTTCCACGGCATCGACACCACGAGGTACTCCTCGCTGCCGGGGAAGTGGAGGGGGCCGGACACCTGGGCGGCGAGGCCGGACAGCCTGTCGCTGGCGGCGGTGTGGTCGGCGGACAGCAGAGTCATGTGCGGAGGATCCTTCGGTACAGGGCGGTTTCAGGGGACTGGGGAGGGCTGCGGAAGCCTGGGAGCGGGTCCGGATCCGTGATGTGGGATCGTGACCAGACCCGAGAGTGGACCTCGACCCTTGAGTGGTTCTTGACGCCGGCGGTCGGCTCTTGGAGTCCGCTTGGAGAGCGGATCCTGGCGGGGAGTTGGAGGCTCGTCCCGGCCTGCCGACGTGTGGGAACGATTCCTGCGCGGGCGCAAGATCGCACTGCGGGACGGAAGCATCAGGATCCGCTCGAGTACGCGGTATCCCCGTTCTGCGCGGGCGCCGTGGTGCTCGCGGGGGTCGCGGTGGACGGGCTCGCCCGGACGGATGAAGCGACCGGCTAGGGCAGCGCCACGGGCGGCACTGCTGCACCCAGTTGGAAGCCGACGCCGTCGGGCCGGAAGCAGGTGACGCCTGCGCCCTCGGTGAGGAGGCACTGCACGTCGCCGAGCACGTAGGCGACGTCCCGCTCGAGAACAGGCGAACTGAACGGGAACTCGACGGCCGGCACGCAGGGGAACGCGACGCCCGCGTCCGTCAGGGATGCGGCGGCCGGCAGCGACGCGTCGGAGCACTGCCCGGCGTCCTCGTACTCCGCCGCCTTCATGGCGCAGCGCACCTCCTCCTCGCTGAACCGGCACCACAGGTTGCCCGTCGCACTGACCATGTCGATCGCGCCGGCGGCCGGGCTCAGGGTGATCGGCCCGGCGACGACCGTCGGTGACGGCGTCGCGGTGGGCACCGGGGAGGGGGTCGGGGCCGGTGTCGGCTTCTCAGCGCTCGGGGATGGGTCCGGCGCGGCGGAGGTGGTCGGCGCCGGGGTGGGGGAGGCGCCGACGGACCGGGCCAGGAGCGAGGAACCGCCCCAGATGGCGGCCACCGCCAGCAGGATCGCCCCGACGACGATCGCGAGGATCGTCAGGCGGCGGGGGAGCGGCCCGCTAGGAAGGCGGAGTCCCGAACGCCTCGGTTTTCCGTTTCGTTGCGCACGACGCGATGGAAGCGGCGCAGGGTCGGTGCCGTGGTGCTCATGAACGCCGTCGTCCTCGCCGAGCGCAAGCGTCGCGCCGCATCGAGGGCAGAGGTCGGCGTCCGCCGCGACCGGGGACCCGCACTCGGGACATGATCGCAACGACATCGGGTCAACTATCCCGGACAGTGCTGGGAGGGACGAATCGGTGAGCAGAGCGAGACGCTGTGCGCCCGACGGGCGGCGGAATCCGACCGGGAAGCGATGTCGGTGGCTGGTGGTTCACTGCCTGCATGCACGAGGACGAGCTGGTCGATCCGCACCCTCCGCGGGATCCCGAAGCGGAGCTCGCGGACATGCTCGACTCGGCCGCGCAGTGGGTCGCTCGGCAGCGGATGACCGTCGGCGAGCTCGATCAGGAGAACGAGTGGGAGTACCTCGGCCTGGATCGCGCGACCCGGATCGCGAACCGGTTGCTCGCCCGCCGGAAGGCGGCGATCGGTGCCGCCGCGGACCAGTACGAGCTGATCGACCAGCTGCGGCTCGAGGCGGAGCAGGAGACCGGGGCCACCTGGGCTGAGCCGGATGCGTTGGCGTGGCGGGAGTTCCGCGCCGAAATCGCCGCGATGCTGCAGGCCCACGAGAAGACCGCCCAGGCCACCATCGAGCAGGCCCGCATGCTCGTCCACTTCTTCCCGACCACACTCGACGGGCTGCGGCGTGCGGACTTTCCGGAGCGGCACGCCCGGATCCTCGTCGACGAGGCAGCCGGCCTCCCCGAGGAGCTGCTGTCGGAGTATGAGGAGCGGCTTCTGCCGCATGCCCCGGTGCTGGTGCCGTCCCGGTTCGAGCGGCTCGCCCGGAAGATCGCCGCGTCGCTGGAGCCGAGGAACATTACTGAACGGCACCAGGACGCGGTGACGGCGCGGCGGGTGGTGCTCACCCCGGCGCCGGACGGCATGGCATGGATCGCCGCCCTGCTATCCGCCGAGGACGCCCTGGGGGCGTCGGCTGCGATCACCGGCCTTGCCCGCGGGTTGAAGGTCGAGGGGGAGGAGCGCACCCAGGCGCAGCTCGAAGCCGACGTGATCCGGGACCTGTTGGTCGACGCCCATGGCGTCACCGCCCCGCCGGTCGACGGAGAAGAACCGCGACCCACGCCGGCCGCCCGGCGTGGGGTGCAGGCGGAGATCTACTGCCACGTGCCCGCGTTCACCGCAATCGGGAAGAGCATGCAGCCGGGCTGTCTGGAGGGGTACGGACCCATCGACCCCGAGACCGCCCGCCGGATCTCCGGCAACGCGACCAGTTGGATCCGGCTGCTGACCAACCCGGAGACCGGCGCGGTGCTCTCCTTCGGCAGAGACAAGTACAAGGTCCCCGCCGACCTGAGGCGACTCGTGCAGGTGCGTGACGAGGTGTGCCGGTTCGTCGGCTGCACCCGCTCCGCGAGACTCTGCGACCTCGACCACACGCAGGCGTGGAAGGAGGACGGGGAGACCGTCCTCGCCAACCTCGCCGCGTTCTGCCGCGGTCACCACCGGCTCAAGCACTCCACCAGATGGAGAGCCGGGCAGTCACCCGGCGGCGATGGGGTCCTCACCTGGACCTCACCCCACGGGGTCGTCTACACCGCCCCGACCGTCCCACCACTGCCGCCACCTCGACGGCGGAGGGTCGGCGCGACACCCCACCCGATGACCGCTTGGCTCGACGACACCGCTCCGCCGTTCTAGCCCTGACGCTACTGCTGCACAACGAGCACGTCGTCGGGCGGCGCTAGGTTGACGCACGTGCTCACCGTCCGCGACCTGAACCGCACCCTCCTGCGGCGACAGCACCTCCTCGAGCGCGCCGCCATGCCAGCGCTCGACATGGTGCACCACCTGCTCGGCCTGCAGGCGCAGGAGAACCTTCCGCCGTACCTCTCGCTCGCCGCCCGCATCGAGGGCTTCCGGCCACAGGAGCTGTCCGATGCGATCGAGCGCAAGGACGCCGTCCGCTTCCTCACCATGCGGGGCACCGTGCACGTGCTGACCCCGGACGACGCCCTCACCCTGCGCGCGTGGGTGCAGCCGGCGCTCGACCGGCAGACGGCGAGCAACCAGAACACCAAGGAGGCGCGACACCTCCCCGTCGAGGACGTGGTCGCGGCGACGGTCGCCATCCTCGCCGGCGGACCGCTGCCGGTGAAGCAGCTCGGGGAGCGGCTCGCGGAGGCGTTCCCGGGTGTTCCCGGGACCGCGCTCGCCCACATCGCCCGAGAGCACGCGCCCATGGTGCAGGTACCGCCGCGGGGGCTGTGGAAGCGGTCCGGCGGAGTGGTGTACCAGACCGTCGAGGACCACCTCGGCCGCGCGTCCGCCCCGCTCGACGTCCCGGAGACGGTCAGGCGCTACCTCCGCGCGTTCGGGCCGGCCACACCGTCGGACATGACGACCTGGTCGGGCGTCACCCGGCTGGCTCCCGTGTTCGCATCGATGAAGGACGAGCTGATCGAGGTGGCGTGCGAGGACGGCCGCAAGCGCTACGACGTCCCCGACGCGCCCTACGGCTCCGGGGACGAGCACGCCCCGGTCCGTCTGCTCGGCACCTACGACAACATCTGGCTGTCCCACGCGGACCGCTCGCACGTCAGCACCCCGGAGATGCGCGCGGCGTGGATGGGGGTCAACGGCGGCATCGGCAACGTCCTCTTCGTCGACGGCTTCGTCGGCGGCATCTGGTGGTGGCGGGACGACAAGGTCGAGCTCAACGTCCTCGTGCCGCTCACCCGAGCGCAGCAGGGGGAGCTCGACGAGGAGGTTGAGCGCGTGACCGGTCTCCTCTCCTCCTAGCCGCGCCGCCGGCCAAGCGTCGACCCGGTGGCCCGGCCTCCCGCGTTCCGCTTGAATGGCCGCAT
>DATCMN010000386.1:0-4053 GCA_036563405.1 Naasia sp.
CGTCGTGCCCGGATCCTGGTACACCAGCCCGATCTCGGTCGCGAGGCGCTTCGCCGGGTTGCGACGGGTCAGGTCCATGTCGCCCAGCCGCATCGTCGACGCCCGCGCCGTCACCCCGTCCGCGAGCAGCCCGGCGAGCGCCATCGCGGTCATCGACTTGCCCGATCCGGATTCGCCGACGAGGCCTACGATCTCGCCGTCGTCGATGGTGAAGGAGATGCCCTTCACGAGCGGCGTCCCCTCGCGGGTCGCGACGGTCAGGTTGTCCACCTCGACGAGCGCGCCGGGGGCGGCGGGAGCCTGCGGGGCGGGGGCCGGGAGCGCTGCGACGCGCCGGGTGCGCCGGCGGAACCGCGGGTCGATGGTCGTGGCGAGACCGTCGCCGATGAGCATGGCGGTGATGCCCGCGTAGATGAGCAGGAGCGAGGGGCTCACCACCTGCAGCGGCTGGTTGTAGATCGACGGCAGGCCCTCGTTGAGCAGGCGCCCGTAGTCGTACTCGGGGCTCTGCACCCCGAGCCCGACGAAGGACAGGCTGGAGATCTCGAGCAGCGACAGCGCGAAGCTGGAGGCGACGAGCACCAGCAGCGGGCCGGAGATGTTCGGCAGCAGGTGCCGCGCGAAGACGCGGACCGCGGGAACGCCGAGCAGCCGCGCTGTCGTGACGTAGTCGCGGTGCACGACGGAGGCCGTCATGTTGGAGGTGATCCGCGCGAAGCTCGGGATGCCGGCGACGCCGATCGCGACGATGGCCGAGCCGCTGCCCGGGCCGAGGATGGCGGCGATGACCAGGGCGAGGATCAGCGCCGGGAATGCGACTGTCGAGTCGATGATGCGCAGCACCGTCTCCCGGAGCCAGCGCGGGGCCAGCCAGATGATGCCGCCGATGAACACGCCGGCCGCCGCCGAGAGCGCCGTCGCCAACAGCGACATGGTGAGCGTCAGGCGGGTGGCGACGAGGGATCGCGCGAGGATGTCGCGGCCGAACTGGTCGGTGCCCAGCCAGTGCGCGGCGCTCGGGCCCTGTCGCACGTCGCCGCTCAGCTGATCGGCCGCGGACGACAGGAAGATCGGCGCGAGGATGGCGGTGAGGACGAGCAGCCCGGCCATGACGAGGCCGGCCTTCAGCGAAGGCGACCAATGCCTGCGTCGGATCTCAGCCACGGGTTCCGCTCCCCAGGGTGCGGGGGTCGATGATCCCCAGGACGATGTCGATGAGCAGGTTGATGGCGATCGCGAGAGCGCCGATCACGAGGATCACGCCCTGGATGACCGGGTAGTCCTTGTAGATGATGGCTTGCACCACCTCGTTGCCGAGCCCCGGGTAGCTGAAGACCGTCTCGATGACTATCGCGCCGCCGAGCAGTCCCGCGAGGATCAGCCCGATCAGCGTCAGGGTCGACGACAGCAGGTTCGGGAGGGCATGCGCCAGATACAGCCGGGCGGCGTCGAGGCGATGACCGCGTGCCGTGCGCATGAAGTCCTGCTCCAGCACCGTGTAGGTCTCCTGACGCACCACGCGCGCGACGGCGAAGGTGGGGCCGAGTGCAAGGGCCGCCACGGGAAGCACCAGGGCGCTCGTGGTGCTCGCACCGCCCGCCGGGAGCATCCGGAGGCCGATCGCGAACACGATGATGAGGAGGGTCGCCACCACGTACGCGGGGAAGGAGGCGAAGAGCCCCGCGATGGTCCCGAAGAGCCCGGCCAGCCACGGCCGCCGGCCGCCGCGCGTGAGGACGCCGACCGCCATGCCGAGCGGCACCGCGACGACGATCACGACGAGGATCGCGGGCAGCGCCAGCTGGAGCGTGTAGGGCAGCTTGGTGGCGATCGTCTCGGCGACCGGGGTCCGGAACCGGAACGACTCCCCCAGGTCGAAGGTGACGATCCCCCGCAGGTAGTCGAGGAACTGCACGTGCAGCGGGTTGTCGAGGCCCAGCCGCTCACGGAGTGCCGCGACGGACTCGGCCGTGGCGTCCGTGCCCAGGATCGCGATGGCGGGGTCGCCCGGCAGCAGCGGGATGATCAGGAAGGTCAGGACCACGAGCAGCCCGACCGACAGGAGCAGCCCGCCCAGCCGGCGCAGCGCGAAGGCGCCCCAGCCGGACGCTCCGCGCCGGGGCTTCCGCGCGGCGACCTGCCGGACGGAGAGCGTGTCGAGCGACGCCCCGGACATCAGCCCTGGCCTGGCAGCGACGCCACGGCGAGCGGCGGACGCCGCTCGTGCCAGGCGAACTCGGGCTCGACAGACGCCGCCAGACGCAGCAGGAGGCCCTCGTCGTAGGGACCGGCGATGAGTTGCGCGCCGACCGGCATGCCCTCCTTCGTCTGATGCACGGGCAGCGAGATCGCGGGGAGGCCCGCGATGTTGGCCCAGGCGGTGAACGACACCATCCGAGCTTCCAGGATGCGGGGACCGTCGGGGAAGTCGTTGGCCTCGTCGTAGACGGTGCCCACCCGCGGGGTCTCGACGGCCATCGTGGGGGTCAGCAGGACGTCGAACTCGCGGCCCCACTGCTCGACCACGCGACGCGACTCGTACTGGAGAGCGGCGGCGATCGACGCGTACTCGCCAGCGTGGAAGGTGGACGCCTGTCGGACCCGGTAGCCGATGTAGGGGTCGAGCAGACTGTTGTCGCCCGTCGCACTGGCCGAGGTCCACGCCGAGATGATCGTCTGCACGAAGCCGACGATCGACTGCTGACTGAAGAGGAAGGGCGCGACGGGCACGACCGTGTGCCCCTTCGCCTCGAGCGCACGCGCCAGGCTCTCGGCGGCGACGACGCACTGCTCGTCGACGGGCAGCCCCGTCGGCGGGGTGAGCAGGAGCCCGATCCGCAGCGGCTCTGCCGGCAGGGTGACCTCCACGGAGTACGGCCGGGCCGGCTGAGGCGCCGTGTACCAGCTGAGGAGGTCCTGGCGGCCGAGGATGTCGAGCATCGCTGCCGCGTCCGCGACGGTACGGGTGATGGCTCCGTCGGTGGTGGAATGCTCCCAGCCGCGGATCCCGGGCACTCGCCCTCTGCTCGGCTTGAGGCCGACGAGGCCGGTCGTCGCCGACGGGACGCGGATGGAGCCGCCGCCGTCCGAGGCGAGCGCGACGGGCGCCATGCCGGCCGCGACGGCGGCGGACGCGCCGCCGCTCGATCCTCCGGAGGTGAAGTCGAGGTTCCACGGGTTGCGGGTCTTGCCGTGCCGCTTGTTCTCGGAGACCGTGAGAGCACCGAACTCGGGGCTGTTGGAGCGGCCGAGGAAGACCATGCCAGCCTGCTCGAGGAGCTCGACCGCCTCGTCGTTCTCGGGCGCCGGCTCCTCGCCGAGAGACAGGGACGAGGCCGTGTTCGGCTGGCCCGCTACGGAGTTGAGATCCTTGATCGGGATCGGCACGCCGTCGAAGGGGCTGAGCGGTGAGCCCGACGCCAGGCGCTTCTCGGCCGCCCGAGCGCGGCGGAGGACATCGTCCCGGTCGAGCCAGACGATCGCGTTGACGGCCGGGTTCGTCTCGTCGATCCGGTCGAGGTAGAACTCGGCGACCTCGACGGGCGACAGTGTCCGGTTGTGCAGGCGGGCGGCGAGAGCCGTCGCCGAGATGAAGGGGTCGATGCTCATGGTGTCCTTCTCAGGGGATGGGAGGGCGGAGGAGGGGAGGGCTCCCGGAGGAGCCCTCCCGCCGGCTCAGTCGAGGACTCGGAAGATCGGGTCGTCGAGGGATCCGCCCAGCAGGCTGACCTTGAAGCCCGGACGCTGCACGTAGATGAAGGCGTCGTTGATCATCGGGACGGTGTCGGCGTTGTCGATCAGCGCCTGCTGCGCCTCCTGCAGCAGGCCGCAGCGCGCGTCCTCGTCCTCCTCCGCGATGGCCGCCTGGAAGGCCGCCTCGGCGTCCGCATTATTCGTGGCGCCGACGTTGCCGCCGCCTTCGAGGATCGTCGGCCCCATGAAGGCGGTCAGCGGGCTCGTCAGGGCACCGAGGAAGTTCAGGTCGGCGTAGATGGTCATGTCCCATGCGTCGGGCTGGCCGATGATCGTGCCGATCCAGGTGCCCACATCCAC
>DATCMN010000393.1:0-7420 GCA_036563405.1 Naasia sp.
TGCACCCGAGTCTAGGATCCGCACCAGAGGTCCCCCTTCCCCCGTTCGGGAGCGGGGTACGGTGGCGGATCTGCGGCGCATTAGGCTGGCGCGGATGTCCGAAGCCGCCGCGTCCGGGGCGACCCCCTTCCTCGAGATCGACCGGTCCCGCTGGGCGGAGCTCGCGCCCACAGCCGCACTGCCCCTCGCCGAGCCGGACCTGATCCGCCTCCGCGGCCTCGGCGAGCCGCTCGACGCGCGCGAGGTCGCCGACGTCTACGTCCCCCTCAGCCGCCTCCTCAACCTGTATGCGACAGGCTTCGGCAGCCTGCAGCAGCAGACCAGCGCGTTCCTCGGGCAGGGCGAGCAGAAGGTGCCGTTCGTGATCGGCATCGCCGGGTCGGTGGCCGTCGGCAAGTCGACAGTCGCGCGCCTCCTGCGCGAGCTGCTGTCCCGCTGGCAGGGCACCCCCCGGGTGGAGCTGGTCACCACCGACGGCTTCCTGCTGCCGAACGCGGAGCTCGAGCGGCGTGGCCTCATGCACCGCAAGGGCTTCCCGGAGTCCTACGACCGCCGGGCGCTGCTGCGCTTCCTCAGCCGCGTGAAGAGCGGCGTCGAGGAGGTGCGCGCGCCCTTCTACTCGCACCTGACCTATGACATCGTTCCCACCGCGGAGCTCGTGGTGCGACGGCCGGATGTGCTCATCGTCGAGGGTCTGAATGTGCTGCAGCCGCCGCTGCGCGGCGCGACGCTCGCCGTCAGCGACTTCTTCGACGTGGGCATCTACGTGGACGCGCGCACCGCCGACATCGCCGGCTGGTACGAGGAGCGCTTCCTGCGCCTCCAGCGCGGCGCGTTCGCCGATCCGAAGTCGTACTTCCACCGCTACTCCGAGTTAAGCGAGCCGCAGGCGCGCGCGAAGGCGCGGGACATCTGGTCGACCATCAACGAGCCGAACCTGGTGGAGAACGTGCTTCCCACCCGGTCGCGCGCGACGCTGGTGCTGCGGAAGGCCGCCGATCACAGCGTGCACAGCGTGCTGCTCCGGAAGCTGTAGCGGGCCATGGACAGGGGCGGGGCGGGGCGGCGCACGAGTCGCGCGCGCCGCCTGGCTGCCGGCGTCGCGACCACGGTCGCCGCGGCCCTGCTGAGCGCCTGCACGCCCGGCCCCGCCTCCCCCACGCCGGCGGCGTCGTCCGGGACGGCCGCAGGGCCCGCGGGGGTGAGCGTCGTCGTCGTGCAGAACCGGACCGACCTTGCCGGGCGCCGCATGCAGATCCGGGTCGCCAACGACGGCTCCGACCCTGTGACGGTGACGGCGGCGCGGTACACCGATCCGCGCTTCGCCCAGGCGGCCGAGTGGGCGGGCGACACGACGGTTCCGGCCGGCACAGCCCGGGACCTGCCCGTGCCCATCCCGCCCGCCGACTGCGGCGGCACAGCCGCGGGCGGCATCGTCGAGCTCACCTACGCGGCTGCCGACGGCGGCTCGGGCGTCCTGGAGATCGAGCCGACGGATCCGTTCGACATGGTCGCCACGGTCACCGCCGCCGAATGCGCCACCGCCGCGGTGCAGGAGGCGGCGGCGATCACCCTCGTCGACGAGCTGCGGTTCGAGGGCAGCGGCAGCGCCGAAGTCGCGATCCTCACGGTGCGCGTGGCTGTGCGAGGAAGTGAGCCGGTCACGATCGACGAGGTGCAGGGGACCGTGCTCCTGCAGCCCGACGACGGCACCATCACCTGGCCGATCGCCGGCACCACGGAGCCCGGCACCACCCGCGACTTCCCGCTGCGGGTGGTCGCGTCACGGTGCGACCCGCATGTCGTCGCCGAGGACAAGGTGGGCACGCTCCTGCCCGTGCTGGTCACCGTCGGCGACGGCGAGCAGGCTCAGATCATCCTCGCCGCGTCGACCGAGCAGCGCGCGCAGTTCTACGACTACGTGGGCCGCAGCTGCGGCTGGGGCTGAGTCGGGGCTCAGGAGTTCGAGGACGTCGCCCGCGAGGGTCGGGTCAGACCGCCAGACGCTCGCGGACCACGTCCGCCAGCTCGTGGGCGATGCCGTCCGCCGTCTCCTGGTCGGCCGCCTCCACCATGACTCGCACCATCGGCTCCGTGCCGGACGGGCGGAGCAGGACGCGGCCGGTCTCGCCCAGCCGGGTCTCGGCCGCGCTGACCGCGTCCGCCACCACGGTGTCGGCACCGAGCCGCTCGCGGTCGACACCGCGGACGTTGACGAGGACCTGCGGGAGCATCGTGACGATGCCCGCCAGCTGCTCGAGGGTCTTCCCGGTGCGGGCCATCTCGGCGAGCACCTGCAGCCCGGTGAGGAGGCCGTCGCCGGTGGTGGCGTAGTCGGAGAGGATGACGTGCCCCGACTGCTCGCCGCCGAGAGAGAGGTTGCGGGCGGTGAGCTCCTCGAGAACGTACCTGTCGCCGACCTTCGTCTGCAGCACGTCGATGCCGTGCTCGCGCATGGCGATGCGCAGGCCCAGGTTGCTCATCACCGTGGTGACGAGGGTGTCCTCGCGGAGCATGCCCCGCTCCTTCATCCCGACGGCGAGGATCGCCATGATCTCGTCGCCGCCCACGATGTTGCCGTGGGCATCGACGGCGAGGCAGCGGTCCGCATCGCCGTCGTGCGCGATGCCGACATCGGCACCCAGCTCGACAACAGCACGGGCGAGCACGTCGAGGTGGGTGGAGCCGACGCCGTCGTTGATGTTGAGGCCGTTCGGCTCGTTGCCGATCACCGAGACGCGCGCGCCTGCGTCGGTGAACACCTCGGGGCTGACGCCCGCGGCAGCGCCGTTCGCGCAGTCGAGGACGACGTGCAGCCCGTCGAGGCGCGTGTGCAGCGTGGAGAGCAGGTGGACGACGTACCGGTCCTCCGCGTCGGCGAAGCGGCTGATGCGCCCCACGCCGGCACCGGTGGGCGCGAGCTTCTCGTGCCCCATCTCCGCCTCGATGCGGTCCTCGACCTCGTCGGGCAGCTTCACGCCGCCCCGGGCGAAGATCTTGATCCCGTTGTCGGGCGCCGGGTTGTGCGACGCCGACACCATGACGCCGAAGTCGGCGTCGATGTCACCGACGAGGAACGCGGCGGCCGGGGTGGGAATCACGCCGGCGTCGAGCACGTCGAAGCCGGAGCTCGCGAGCCCCGCCGACACGGCCGCCGCCAGGAATTCGCCCGACACCCGGGGGTCGCGGGCGACGACGGCCACCGGACGGCGGCCGGTGCGGCGACGCTCCTCGGCGCGCCGCCCCCTGCTCAGGACGACAGCAGTCGCCTGAGCGAGGGACAGCGCGATCTCGACGGTGACCTCGCTGTTCGCGAGGCCGCGGACACCGTCGGTTCCGAAGAGTCGAGGCATTCCGGGGCGCTAAGGATCAGCGCTTCGAGAACTGAGGCGCCTTGCGGGCCTTCTTGAGACCGGCCTTCTTGCGCTCGGTGACGCGCGCGTCGCGGCTCAGGAAGCCGGCCTTCTTGAGGGTCGGCCGGTTGTTCTCGGCGTCGATCTCGTTGAGGGCGCGGGCGATCGCGAGGCGCAGGGCGCCCGCCTGGCCGGAGGGGCCTCCGCCGGTGATCTTCGCGACCACGTCGTAGCTGCCGAGCAGCTCGAGCACCTTGAAGGGGTCGGTGATCAGCTGCTGGTGCAGCTTGTTCGGAAAGTAGTTGTCGAACTCCCGGCCGTTGACCGTGATCGTGCCCGAGCCGGGAACGAGGCGCACGCGGGCGATGGCCTGCTTGCGCCGGCCGACCGCCGCACCCGAGACGTTGAGCACCGCACGGGGCGTGCTCGGCGCCTCAGGGGCCGCGCTCTCGGTCGTGAAGGTCGAAGGAGCGTTGTCGATGGAGTCTGCGATTCTCGCCATGAGGAAAGTCCTAGGGTCCGGCCGGCGCTACTGGGCGACCTGGTTGAGGGTGTACGGCGTGGGCTGCTGCGCGGCGTGCGGGTGCTCGGGGCCTGCGTAGACCTTGAGCTTCTTCAGCTGCGCCGCACCGAGGGAGTTCTTCGGGAGCATGCCGCGGATGGCCTTCTCGACCGCGCGGGTCGGGTGCTTCTCCAGCATGTCGACGTAGCTCGTGGCGGTGAGGCCGCCCGGGTAGCCGGAGTGGCGGTACGCCTTCTTCTGCTCGAGCTTGGAGCCGGTGAGGGCGACCTTCTCCGCGTTGACGATGATGACGAAGTCACCGGTGTCGACGTGGGGGGCGAAGGTGGGCTTGTGCTTGCCGCGGAGGAGAGCAGCAGCGTGGCTGGCCAGGCGGCCGAGGACCACGTCGGCGGCGTCGATCACGAGCCAGTTTCGCTGGATCTCGCTCTCCCGGGGCGTGTATGTGCGCGTCACGGTGATGACTTTCTTGTCGAGGTGTTCGTGGATCCCGCTCCGCTGGGAGTTCCCGACAGGGAACGCCGCGATGGAGGGCTCGATGAACGGCGTCGCGGGGCGAACGCCAACGGGAGAGCCTACCGGACCCGCCCCTCCCACTCAACTCGCGAGAGTGGCAGGTTGGGCGTCATGTGGCTGGGATCCCGCCCACCTGGCGCCGTATCGTGCACATCAGTCGGCGTCGGAAGCGGCGTCGGAGTCCGAGGAGGCACGGCGGGCGCGGGTGAGGGCCGCGCGGTCGGCGAGCTCCGCGTCCGGCGGGTAGGCCACCTGCACCAGGGTGAGGCCCTTCGCGGGCACCACCGGGAATTCGTTAGAGCGGGACTGCGCCGCCAGCAGGTCCCCCGGGCGCTCCACCGGCAGCCGGCCCTCCCCCACGGCGACGCACGCTCCCACCAGGGAGCGCACCATGGAATGGCAGAACGCGTCTGCCCGCACCTCGGCGACGAGGACGCCGTCCGGATCGCGGGACCAGGTGAAGTCCTGCAGGGTCCGGATCGTCGTCGCCTCGGGTCGGGGCTTGCAGTAGGCGGCGAAGTCGCGGAGGCCGAGCATGCCCGCCGCCGCCTCCGCCATCGCGGCGTCGTCGAGCTCGCGCTGGTGCCAGAGGGTGCGGTGCCGCTGCAGGGGATCCCGCTCGGCCGCGCCGTCGGCGATCCGGTACCGGTAGCGGCGCCAGATCGCGGAGAAGCGGGCGTCGAATCCGGCCGGGGCGACCGCTGCACGCGCGAGCACCACATCCGAGGTCGGGCCGAGGATGCCGGACACCCGCGCCGCGAGCAGCTCCGCGGGTCCGTGCCCGGGACGCGGCGACCGCGCCCGGCCGAGAGCGACGGTCTGCGCCTCCGTCAGATCCACATGGGCGACCTGCCCGGTGGCGTGCACACCGGAGTCGGTGCGTCCCGCGACCACGAGTCCCGGCACCGGCGGGGTGCGCCGCACCAGGGTGCCGAGCGCGTCCTCCAGCACCCCCTGCACGGTGCGGAGCCCCGGCTGCCGGGTCCAGCCGTGGAAGGCAGTGCCGTCGTAGGCGATGGCGAGGCGGAAGCGGGTGGTCTCCTCCGTCACGAGAGGGAAGTCTAGGTCGTGCCTCTCCCCCGGACCGTGCGCGAGGATGGCGCTGTGCGAACCCCCGTCCCGCTGCCCCTCGACCCGATGCTCGCCAAGTCCGCCCCGGAGCTCCCCGTCTCCACCGACACCCGGACCTGGGTGTACGAGCCGAAATGGGACGGCTTCCGGTCGATCGCCTACTTCGACGGCACCGATGTGGAGCTCGGCAGCCGCGGCTCGAAGACCCTCACGCGCTACTTCCCGGAGCTGGTGGCGGCGCTGCGCGAGCAGCTTCCCGGCCCGTGCGTCCTCGACGGCGAGATCGTGGTCCGTCGAGGCTCCGCCGGTGCGGAGCGGCTGGACTGGGAGGCGCTCTCCCAGCGCATCCACCCGGCCGACAGCAGGGTGCGGATGCTCGCCGAATCGACGCCCGCGTCCTTCATCGCGTTCGACCTGCTCGCCGAAGGCGACGTGTCCCTCCTCGACCAGTCGCTGGCCGTCCGCCGCGAAGGCCTGGAGCGGGTGCTCGCCGAGGTGCGGGCGCCCCTGCACCTCACCCGCATCACTCCCGATGCGGAGGAGGGGCGCCGCTGGTTCACGGAGTTCGAGGGCGCCGGCCTCGACGGGGTGGTCGCGAAGGACACCGCGACCGCCTACCAGCCCGGCAAGCGGATCATGGTGAAGGTCAAGCACGAGCGCACCGCCGACGTGGTCCTCACCGGCTACCGCGTGCACAAGAGCGGCTCCGGGGTCGGCTCGCTGCTCGTCGGCCTGTACGGGAAGGACGGCGTGCTGCGGAACGTGGGCGGCATCTCGGCGTTCTCGGACGCGCGCCGGCAGGAGCTCGTGACGGAGCTCGACCCGATCGCCAAGCGCGACGGGAACGGCGAGTACCTGCGGGGCGAGGGCGACCGCAACAGGTTCTCCTCGAACAAGGACACGTCGTTCGTGATCCTCGAGCCGGTGGTGGTCGCGGAGGTCCGCTACGACCAGATGGAGGGCGACAGGTTCCGGCACACGGCCCAGTTCCTGCGCTGGCGGCCCGATCGCGAGCCCGAGTCGTGCACGTTCGAGCAGCTCGAGACGCCCGTCGCCTACGACCTGGAGCGCGTCCTCGAGTAGCGGCGCGGCTCCACTAAGGGCACCGCTCTGGCCTATCGGCAACGCTCTGCGGTTGCCGTTTGGCCGCTCGGTTGCCGTTAGGCGAGGGCGCCGCCGACGGAGCCGATCTGCTTCGATGAGGCGTGAACACTGCACCGGACGGATCCGCGGTCGCCGACGACCTGCGACGGAGACTCGGACCGCGCCACCCCGTCGCCGCTGTCGCCACGGTCGTCTCCGGCGAGGCGTCGACCGCGGTGATCGGCGCCCCAGAGGGGTCGACGTTCGAGCTCGGGTCGATCTCGAAGGGGATCACCGGGCTGCTCTACGCCGACGCGATCGAGCGCGGCGAGGTGACCGGCGGCACCCGGCTCGGCGAGGTGCTGCCGCTCGACGGCACCCCAGCCGGGAAGGTGACGCTCGCCGCCCTCAGCACGCACACCTCGGGGCTGCCACGACTGCCCACCGGCTTCGGGACGCTCCGCCGCTCGATCGCGCTGTGGCGGCACGGCACCAACCCCTACGGCGAGACCCTCGACGAGCTCCTGGCCGCCACCCGCTCGACCCCGGTGGGCGCCCCTCGGCCCCGCTACTCGAACCTCGGATTCGAGCTCCTCGGCCACGCTGTCGCGGCGGCAGCGGGCCGGCAGTTCGGCGTGCTCCTGCAGGACAGGATCGCCGGTCCGCTCGGGGTGACCTCGCTCTACGCCCCGCACACCACGGCCGAGCTGGACCCGGCCGCGCTGCGCGGGCGGGGCAGGGGCGGCCGGCTGCAGGAGCCGTGGACGGGCGAGGCCATCGCCCCCGCCGGCGGGATACGGGCGACAATCGCGGACACGGCGACCCTCGCCGCGGCGCTCCTCGACGGGTCGGCGCCCGGGGTGGCGGCCCTCGAACC
>DATCMN010000398.1:0-5588 GCA_036563405.1 Naasia sp.
GGCGGCGCCGGCGGCGGACTCGGGTGTCGTCATAGCGCCAGGCTAGGACCGGTCGAGTGTGCGTTCCATGCGCAGTACACCCGCCGGCAGTTCCGGGGCCGAGACGACCGCGAAGCCGACCGACCGGTAGACCCGCAGCGCCCGTTCGTTGCCGGCTACGACGTTGAGGGTGGCACGGGTGGCATCGAGCGCGCGCGCGGTGTGGAGGGCCAACAGGATCAGGGGCCGGGCGAGACCCCGGCTGCGGACGTGCGGCGCGAGGATCACCCGGGCAAGGTGGGCGTTGTCCCCGTCGCGGATCAGGTCGACGTGCCCGATCGCCGTCTCGGGGCGCGCCGCAGCGCCTGCCGCCTCGCCCGCGTTCTCCCCCTCGCCCTGTTCCTCTCCCTCCGCCGCCTCCGGCGCGGACTCCTGCACCAAGGTCCAATCGGTGCGACCGGGGATGCTGCCCAGGGCGTCGAGCTGGCCCTGGGTGAGAGGCCAGGCAAGCGCAGGCCCGCTGAACAGGAGGAGCTCGTCGGCGTCCCGGACCCAGCCCAGCAGAGCGGCGTAGTCCTCCGGAATGGATCGGCGCAGGAGGAGGCCGGCCGGGACCTCCGTCACAGCGGCGGCTGCCCGGGCCGTTCGGGCTCGATCCCGAGCGCGTCGAAATCGATCACGAGGTCGGCGCGCTCCCGGGTCGCCGCGATCAGCCGCGCGTTCGGCTCGTCGACCGACTCCGCCCACGCCGCCGCGGCGTCCGGCGCCTTGCCGAACCGGATGTGCCGTGCCACCAGCCGCTCGCGACGCTGGATCGGCTCCACCTCGGAGAACCAGACCTCGCTCAGCTCGGACCGGACGAACGGCCAGGGGTGGGCGCCCACGAGCAGGTAGTTGCCCTCCGTGACGACGACCCGCGTGCCCGCCGGCACCGCGATGCTCCCGGCGATGGGCTGCTCCAGGTCTCGTTCGAAGGCCGGTGCGTAGACCGTGTTGTCCGTCTCGAGCCGCAGGCGCCGGAGCAGCGCGAGGTAGCCGTGCCCGTCGAAGGTGTCGAGAGCGCCCTTCCTGTCCCGCCTGCCGAGCCGGTCGAGGGCCGCATCCGCGAGGTGGAACCCGTCCATCGGCACCCAGGCGGCGGGCAGCCCCACCCCGGGCAGCTCCCGAACCAGCCATTCGGCGAGCGTCGACTTGCCGGCGGCTGGTGCACCGGTGATCCCGAGCAGGACGCGCTCCTCGTCCTCGGCGAGCGCAGCCACCCGGTCGAGCAGTCGGGTGGCGAGATTCGGCGAGGGGTCCGTCACCGCGCCAGGATAGCGGCGCGGCATGCCGCGACCCCGCCGCACCAGGGGCGGCGCGAGCGCATCCCGATCAATAGACTTCGGCAGATGTTCTCCGCAGAGCGCCGTGCGACGCCGATCCTCGCCCGGTTCACCTCCGTCGACGGCCGCACCGTGCGCTACTTCGACGCGGGCACCGGGCGCCCCGGCCAGCCTCTCGTGGTGCTGCTGACTGCGGCTGCTGACACCAGCCTCTCCTGGCTGCCGGTGCAGTCTGAGCTCATGGATCGCGCGCGGGTGCTGACGTATGACCGGACCGGCATGGGTGGCACCGAGGACGGCGCCCCCCGCACACTCGACGGCTACGTGGCCGAGCTCGCCGGCTTCCTGCGGTCCGTCGCGCCGCGCAGCCGGTTCGTCCTGGTCGGTCACTCGTTCGGCGGACTGATCGCGCGGGTCTATGCGAAGCGCTTCCCGAAGAAGGTCGCCGGTCTCGTCCTGCTCGACGTGACCCCCGAGGTCGTCGGGGGCGACCGGGCGGCGGCAGGCGGCTTCGCGGTGTCCAGTGCCCTCGTCGGTGCGCTCCGCCGACTGGCCCCGACAGGCCTCCTGCACGGCCTCCTGCAGTCCGCCCTGATGCCGCTCTATCCCGAGCAGCGTCGCCTCCGGGCCGAACTCGATGCTGACGCCTACGAGGCGTGGAAGCGTGCGGTCGAGCTGGAGATCCGGGGCAACGCCGTCGAGGAGCTGCGCTCGGTGCTGCCCGTCGCCCGGGAGGCGGCCGCGGAACTCGGGGCGGACGAGCCGCTCGGCGATCTGCCCGTCGCGGTGCTGACGAGCAACGCCTACGGCCGCCGCTGGCGGGACCTGCACGACGACATCGCCGCCCGATACCCCGGCTCCACGCATGAGGCGACCGGCACCCGCTCGCACAACATCCACCTGCGCCATGTGCCGCAGGTCGCCCAGACCGTGCGCGCCGTCCTCGCCGCGTCCGGCCGCCGCCGTCGTCCGCCGGCTGCGCCCCGCGACTCGGCAACCAGGGCCGCGCAGGGAAGCCCGGTGTCGCAGACTCCTCCTGTCGCACCCGCCGACTGAGGCGGGCTTCCCGCAGCGGATCACATGCGGATGCTGGACGCGCCCAGGACCGGCGGCAGGATCGGCAGGCGGAGCAGCGGCTCCATGCCGGCCAGCTCCGGACGCAGCCCGATGTCGACGAGCACCACGTGCCCGACGAGCCGGCTCGCAGGCTGCAGCAGGAGACCGGCCTTCAGTGCGCCGAAGGTGACGGTGACGTCGGCGGGAAGGACCGCCGGATCGGGCACGTCGCCAGTGTCCGGGTCGATGCCGCTCGGGATGTCGACCGCCACCACTGCGGGACGATCCGGTCCTGCCAGCACGGGCAGCACTGCCAGGACCGCTTCGCGGAGGACGCCGCGCAGCGCGCCGGTGGAGCCCGTGCCCACCAGGCCGTCGACGAGAACGTCGGCGGTGGCGGCCTCCTGCACGATCTCCGCGGCGGGAATCGTCCGGGCACCTGCGGCGAGGGCCGCGCCGAGTCCCTCCTCGTGCACGCGGTCGAGGAGCACCGCCACTGCGACGTCGGCTCCGGCCGCGGCGAGCTCCTCCCCCGCGTAGAGGGCGTCGCCGCCGTTGTTGCCGGCCCCGACGAGGAGGAGCACGCGTGGGGGCCCGCTGCGGGAAGGGCGGGCGTCGAGCAGGTAGCGGATCTCGGTGGCGAGGCCGTCCGCGGCCCACGCCATCAGAGGCTCACCCGCCTCGAGGTGGGGTCGCTCGGCGTCGCGCACCTGCTTCGCCGAGTACCCCAGGAGCTCGCCCATGTCGTCAGTCTTGCTCTCCCCGGGCCTCAGCGACAGCGCCCGGGCCGGGTTGGGGGTGCGATTCGCGGTGGTTCGACGAGCGCTCAGAGGGTCTGGCCGTGCTCCAAGAGGTCGATGTACTCGGCGATGCGTCGTTCCCGGTTCTCCGGCCGCCGCAGCCCGCCCAGCCGGAACACGAACGCGTACCGCGCCTGGCTGCCGAGACCCGCGTAGAACGCGGCCGCTCTCGGCGAAGCGTCGAGCGCCGCCTGCAGATCTTCGGGAACGGTGAACCCCTTCTGCCGGTACGCCGCATCCCAGCGCCCGTCCGCCTTCGCGCGGTCGACCTCTGCCTGTCCGCCGGGTCGCATCCGTCCTGCGGCGAGCAGCCGCTCCACGTGCTCGCGGTTGATCTGGGACCACGGGCTCCGCGATCTTCGCGGTGTGAACGACTGCAGCATGTAGTCGTCGTCGAAGCGCGCGCTCTGCCCGTCGATCCAGCCGTGGCACAGGGCGATGTCGAGTGCCTGCGCGTAGGTGATGCCGGGAGCGGTGCTGTTCTTCTTCCGCATCTTGAGGCGCACACCGCCCTCCGGCGGGTCCTGCTCCAGGAAGCGCTCCCACTCCTCGGGACTTCCCGGGTGCAGGAGCGGTTTGTCGGCGAAAGCCACCATGCAGCAAAGCTAGGCCCCGCCACCGACAACCCGGTGCAGTTCTCAGAGGTCGACGACGCGGTTCTCGCCGATGTCCGGGTGACCGCCGGTCGCGATCGCCTTCGCGTACTTGAGGAGCACCACCGGCTTCGGGTCGACGCTCGCCCAGTACTCCGCACTGTGGGCGGTGACCTTCAGCAGCGCGACTGTGGGGTCGTCTTTCCCCTGGTCGAACCAGGCCTCGACCTCCTTCGTCCAGTACTCGTCGATCTTCGCCCGGTCGTGGACCAGCTCGGCGGTGCCGGACAGCGAGAGCCAGCCCTTCCCCGACTCGTAGGACACGTTCACCTCGCGGTTGCGCCGGATCTCCGACACCTTCTCCGAGTCGTCGGGGGTGAAGAACCAGACCGTGCCGTCGAACTCGGCGCCGACGGTTGCGAGTGGGCGGCTCACCAGGCGCCCCTCCTCGTTCTCGGTGGTCAGGATCGCGATCTTCGAGCCCTTGATGAGGGTCCCGATCTGCTCGAGCTCCTCGCGGGTCGCTGCTGTCATGGCGTTCCTTCCGTTCTCCTCGTCGGCGGACGACGTGTCGACGTCTCCGTGCTGACGCTAGGAAGGCCTCCTCCACATCGCCTGAGTCGCTACCCTGAGCCCGACCGCCAGCCGTTCTTCACCGCGGAGACAGCAATGACCGACGCCGCACGTGAGCCGCTCGTCGCAGCCGACTACACGCCGCTCACCGCTCCGCTGACCAAGGAGGAGGTCGCCGCCTTCAAGCGGGACGCGAAGGCCGCGGGTGCGCCGTGGGCGGCTCGCCCCGACCTGACCGGGCGCGGCGGCGGCCGGCTCGCCCTACTCGGACTGATCCCTGTGCTGATCCCGCTTCTCGGCGTCGTGTTCATCGGCGTGATGCTCGCGCCGGTGCTGCCGTCGCTCTTCGATGCGCTGTTCCAGCTCTCCAGTGAGGCCGGCTTCCCCGGCGGTCTGTTCCTCATCGGGTTCGTGGCCGTGTGGGTGTTCGTGATCGGCGCCGCCATCACCGCCGCGGTGCGCTGGATCGTCCACCAGGGATACCCGCGCGGCTGGTGGGAGGCGGCGCTGCGGCTGACGCGGTTCGCCGAGCGCAACGGCCTTCTCCACGGCCACGAGGAACCGGTCGACTACTCGGGCAGCGTGTTCACCCTCGGGCAGCGCCGGACCGCGGAGCGCCGCCTGCGGGCACCGGCGCACGAGCGCCGCTTCGAGCTCGGCAATTACCGGTACGTCGTCGTGCGGAAGACGAAGAACGGCACGAGCACCACCGTCTACCGGTGGGGCTACATGCTGATCGGCCTCGACCGGAACCTGCCGCACATGGTCCTCGACGCGCGCGCCAACGATCGCAGCCTCCTCGGCATCCGCTCCACGAACCTGCCGGTCAGTTTCGACCGCGACCAGGTGCTGAGTCTGGAAGGCGACTTCGACCAGCACTTCACGCTATACGCGCCCAAGGAGTACGAGCGCGACGCGCTCTACGTGTTCACGCCGGACCTGACGGCCCTGCTGATCGACGAGTCAGGCGACTTCGACGTGGAGATCGTGGACGACAAGCTGTTCGTCTACTCGTCCACCCCGTTCGACCTGCTGAACCCGGCCACCTACGAGCGGGCGCGGCGGATCCTCGACACCGTGGGCGCGAAGACGCTCCGCCAGACGGCCCGCTACGCGGACGAGCGGATCGGCAACCGGCTCGTCGACCAGGTCGCCGCTCCCGGCCGTCGCCTGAAGCGGCGCACCAGCTGGGTGGCGATCGTGTTCATCATCCTGGTCGGCGGTTGGTGGCTGTGGGACGACATCCTGAGCGGGCTGTTCGGGTT
>DATCMN010000401.1:0-10927 GCA_036563405.1 Naasia sp.
CCCACGACGAGGCACTCGTCGCCCTCGCCGTCGCCGTCGGCGGCGGCGTCCGGCACGCCGAGCCAGACGCTGGTCGGCACGCCGGCCGCGGCCACGCCGCCGGCGACGTCGCAGGCTCCCGTGACGTCGTCGGCGATCACGCCCAGCCAGGCGCTCATCGCGCGTCCGCCAGCCGGCTGGAGGAGTAGACGACCGATCGCGCAGCCGCGAGCAGGGCGCGCTGGTCGTCGCCGAGGTCGTCCCCGGTGACCACCAGGTCGAACGAGGAGAGGGGGGCGAAGCGGATGGGCGCCCGGGCGCCGATCTTCGTGGAGTCGACGAGCAGGATGGTGCGCCGGGCGGCGGCCACCATCGCGCGTTTGGTCTCCGCGTCGAACTCGTTGGCGCACAGCGCCCCGCTGCCGTCGACGGCGGTCGCCGAGAGGACGGCGACGTCCACGACCACCCTGTCGAGCCCCTTCCGAGCGGCTTCCCCGGTGAACGATCGAGTGGCGGGCGACCAGGTGCCGCCGAGGCCGACCACGACGAGATCGTCCCGCGCTGTGGCGGCGGCCAGCACGGGCATCGAATGGCTGACGACGGTGGTGCCCGGCTGGAGCAGCTCGGCGACCCCCGCCACAGTGGTTCCCGCGTCGAGAGCGATGGTCTCCGCATCCCCGAGCTCCGTTGCGCACGCTTCGGCGAGGGCGGCCTTCTCGAGCGCCGCCGACCTGTCGCGCTCCTCGAAGGGGAGCCCGCGGGCTCCGCCGAGCGGCAGACTCGCGCCGCCGGCGACCCGGCGGGCCAGGCCTTCGATGTGCAGCTGCCGCAGATCGCGGCGGATCGTCATCTCGGAGACGCCGAACTCCTCGGCGAGAGCCGCGGAGGAGACGTAGCCGTGCGCGGAGAGCCTCCTGAGGAGCTCGGCCCGGCGGGCGGGGGCCTCCGTGTAGCGCACCCGACCATCCAACCGGCCCTGAACAAAACATGTCAACGGATTGACAGAACTTGACGGGGATGTGCAGAAGTGAACAGAATCGGGTGTGACCAGCGAAGCGGCGGGCGAACCCTCTCGCAGAGGAGCCGTCGCCCTCGGCATCGACATCGGCAGCACCAATGTGAAGGCCGTGCTGGTGGCCGTCGACGGCGGAGTGACCGAGCTCGCGGTGTGCACGGCACCCACGCCGCGCGATGCCGACGAGCTCGTCCGGGTCGTCTTCGACCTCGTCCGCAGCGTCCTCGTGTCCGCCCCTGAGCCTCCTGCTGCGGTGGGCGTCGCCTCGATGGCGGAATCCGGCGTGCCGCTCGGCGAGGACGACAGCCCGCTGCGCCCCATAGTCCGCTGGGACGGCAGCGACGACACGGCCGACCTCGAGCGGCTGCTCACCGACTTCGGCGGCGAGGCGCTGTACGCCGCGACCGGGGTCCCGCCGCTGCCGAAGGCGCCGCTCGCCGTGTGGGCCCGGCTGCGGCGCACCGACCCGGAGCTCTGGCCGCAGCTGCGGCGCTGGGCGGGCGTCGCGGACCTGGTCGGCCTCGCGCTGACCGGGGTGCTCGCCACCGATCACACCCTCGCCGCCCGCACCATGGCTTACCGTACCGGCGATGCCGACCTGCCCGGCTCCTTCGACCCGGAGCTGCTCGCCGCCGTCGGGCTCACGCCGGCGCAGCTGCCCGAGGTGCGCCGTCCCGGCGAACCTGTCGGACCGGTCAGCCGGGAGGCGGCAGCGGCGACGGGCCTCGCCCCCGGCATCCCGGTGCACGTCGCCGGCCACGACCACGCCGTCGGAGCCTGGGCGGCCGGGATGCGTGAGCCGGGCGACGCCGCCGACTCCCTCGGCACCGCCGAAGCCGTCCTCCGGGTGATGCCGGACCCGGCGGATCCCGCTGCCGTGCGGCCTACCGGGATGAGCCTCACCCGGACGGTGACGGGGGAGCCGCTGCTGCTCGCCGGATCGGCGAACGCCGGCTCCTTCGTCCGCTGGTGGTTCGCGCATCGGATCGGCGCGCACGAGCCCGCGGAGATCCTCGACGCGCTCGCCGCGGCGCCGGACGGACCGACGGGCATCCTGGTGCTGCCCTACCTCGCGGGACGGCAGACGCCGCATCCGGACCTCTCCGCGGACGTCCGCATGTACGACGGTCAGGGTGCCGAGCTGCCCGGCCGCGGCGGCGACCCGGTGCTGCTCGCGCGGGCGATGCTCGAGGGCGTGGCCCTGCACGCCCGCTGGATGCTCGAGTCCGGGGCGGACGTCGCCGGCCCGCTCGCGCCTCCGCTGCGCATCCTCGGCGGCCCGGGCGGTGGCAACCGCACCTGGATGCACCTGAAAGCCCAGGCGTTCGGCGTTCCGGCCCGCCTCGTGACCGCGTCGGAGCCGGTCGCGGCGGGCGCGGCCCTCCTCGCCGCGGCCCGCGCCGGCCTCCTCCCCGGGGAGGCGCCGCTCCTCCCCGCCACCGACCTGCCCGGCCCGTCCGGGGACCCCTACCGCCAGCAGTACGACCGGTTCACGGCGGCAGCCGCAGCCGGCCGGGAAGGAAGCAGATGACCTCCGCCACCCCGAACCTCGACCCGATCGCCCGCCCGGGCGGCGGCTTCGCCATGGTAGCCATGGACCAGCGCGAGAGCCTCCGCGCCATGTTCGACGCGGCAGGCCGGGGCCGCCCCGCAGACGACGTGCTCATCCGGTTCAAGCGCGACGTCGCCGACGCGCTCGGCCCGATCGGATCGGGCTTCCTCATCGACCGGCACTACGGGTTCGAGCCGATCCGGGACGCCCTGCCCCCCGAGGACGGCCTCATCCTCGCCGCCGACGCACTCACCCAGGCCGATGGCGGTCCCGTCGAGGAGACCGACCTCGACGAGGTGGTCGTCGACGGCCGCACCGACCTGACCGGGGTGAGCGCCCTGAAGCTGCTCATCATCTGGCGGCGCGACGAGCACCGCGAGGAGCGCGTGGCGCTCGCCGACAGGTTCATCCGGAAGTCGGCCGAACTCGGCCTGCTGTCGGTGCTCGAGCCCGTCGTCCGGGCGACGGCGGCCGAGCTCGACGCCGGCACCTGGGACCTCGACGACGCCATCGTGGAGGCGGCGCGGGAGCTGTCGCCGCTCGCCCCCAGCCTGTACAAGGCGCAGGTGCCGAGCCAGGGCGAGGGTGACCCCGACGCGCAGCGCGCCGCGAGCGAGCGGCTCGGCGCCGCGATCGGCGGCCCCTGGGTGGTCCTCTCGCAGGGCGTGGAGCGGGACAGGTTCCTGCCCGCCGTCGAGGCCGCCTGCCGCGCCGGCGCCAGCGGCTTCCTCGCCGGGCGGGCGCTGTGGAGCGACGTCGTGGGCTCCGAGGATGTACCCGCGCGGCTCCGTGAGCTCTCCGTGCCGCGGCTCGAAGCGCTCGTCGAGGTCGTCGACCGCGAGGCGCGGCCGTGGCAGGAGGCGGCGCGATGACCCGCCTCGGACTCCTGCACACGGTGCCCGCGCTCGCCGGCACGTTCGACGAGCTGCTGAAGGGCGGCGGAGCCGGCGCGGACGTCGTCCACGTCGTCGACGCGGGCCTCCTGGCGGCCGCCATCGACCACGGCGTGGACGACGCCGTCCGTGCCGAGGTGCTCCGCCACCTCCGCCATCTCGCCGACGACGGCGCCGACGCGATCCTCGTCACCTGCTCCTCGATCGGCGAAGCCGTCGACGAGGCCGCGCGCGTGATCGACATTCCGGTGCTCCGCGTCGACGCGCCCATGGCGGAGGAGGCCATCGCGGCGGCGGCCGAGCGGGCCCCGGCCGACCGGGCCGCGCGGGTGGCCGTGCTCGCCACCCTGCCCGCCACGCTCGGCCCGACCGGGCGGCTGCTCGAGTCACGGGTCGCCGCGGCTCCGCGTCCCGTCGAGGTGGAGTCCTCGGTGGTGGAGGGCGCCGCCGCAGCCCGCTCCGCGGGCGACCAGGCGACCCACGACCGCCTCGTCGCGGCGGCGATCACGGCCGCGGCCGACCGCGCCGACGTCGTCGTGCTCGCGCAGGCGTCCATGGCTGGAGCCGTGCGCGACCTGGGGCTGCCGGTGCCGGTGCTCACCTCCCCGACGGGCGGGGTCGCCTCCCTGCTCGCGGCGGTTCAGGAGGCGGCGTCGTGACCGGGGTCAGCCTGCTCACCTACGCCGAGCGGCTCGGCGGATCGATAGCGGGGACCGCGGAGCTGCTCGAGGGTCCGCTGTCCGCGTTCCGCGGGGTGCACCTGCTGCCGTTCTTCATCCCCTTCGACGGCGACGACGCCGGCTTCGATCCGGTCGACCACGCGAGCGTCGACCCGCGGCTCGGCTCGTGGGCGGATGTCCGGCGCATCGCCGCGCAGCGCGAGGTGACCGCCGATCTGATCGTCAACCACGTGTCGGCCGGCTCCGCAGAGTTCGCGGACTGGCTGGAGCGGCAGGAGCTCTCGCCGCACGACGGCATGTTCCTGACCTTCGACACCGTCTTCCCGGACGGGGCGACGGAGGCCGCGATCACCGCGTTCTACCGGCCGCGCCCGGGCCTCCCGTTCACCGCCTACCGGACCGGGGACGGCCGGCGCCGGCTCGTCTGGACGACGTTCATGCCCTCGCAGGTGGACCTGGACGTGCGGCACCCGGCTGCTGTCGCCTACCTGGAGCGCCTCCTCGACGCCCTCGCGGCCGGCGGGGTCACCACGGTGCGCCTCGACGCTGTCGGCTACGCGATCAAGACGCCGGGCAGTGACAGCTTCATGACGGAGGAGACCCTCGCCTTCGTGCGCGACATCACCGCCCTCGGCCGGCGGCGCGGACTGCGGGTGCTCGTCGAGGTGCACGCGCACTACAGCCAGCAGCTTGCGATCGCGCCCCTCGTCGACCTCGTCTACGACTTCGCGCTGCCGCCGCTGCTCCTGCACAGCTTGGGCACCGGGACCGTGGACAGGATCGCCCGCTGGCTGGAGATCCGGCCCGCGAACGCCGTGACGGTCCTCGACACGCACGACGGGATCGGGGTCATCGACGCCGGGCCGTCCGGCGACAGGCCCGGCCTGCTCAGCTTCGACGAGATGCGGGCAGTGTTCGACCGCGCCGAGGCGGCCACGGCCGGGCACTCCGCCCTCGCGAGCGTGATCCCCGCCTTCCTGTCGCTGCCGCATCAGATCAACGCCACGTTCTTCAGCGTGCTGGGCGCGGATCCGGTGGCCTACCTGATCTGCCGCGCCGTCCAGCTGTTCGTGCCCGGGGAGCCGCAGATCTACTACGTGGGGCTGCTCGGCGGGCTCGACGACGTGGAGCTGTACGCCAGCACCGGGCAGGGGCGCGACGTCAACCGGCACAGCTACGACCCCGAGGAGCTCGCCGCTGCGCTGGGCGGGGAGGTCGCGCGAGCGATCCTCGGTCTGGTCCGCCTGCGGGACTCCGCCCCGTTCCGCGGCGAGTACGCGTGGGAGCAGGTGGGCGAGGACGGCCTCCGCCTGACCTGGACCGCGGGCGCCGACCGTGCGATGCTCGAGGTGCACACGGGGGCGCCCTCGTTCGCGATCGAGGTGACCGACGCGGGCGGCGTCCGCCGGTACGACACCGTCGCGGCGCTCGCCGAGCTGCCCTAGCCCCATCCTCCAACGCGGTCCGCCGGGAAGGCGGGTCACGCTGGAGGCGCCCTCCAACCGAGTGGAGCGGGCGGGGCGTCCGCCCGTACTGTCGCCCCTCGTGGGACCCCGTCGCTACCTCCGCCTCCTGCTCGTCTCGATGGCCCGCGGGCCTCGGATGGACCCGCACGACGTGCTCACCGTCCAGCGCCGCGTGTGGCCGGGCGACCTCGACGAACTCCGCCATGTCAATAACGGCGTGTACCTGTCGATGCTCGACCTTCCGCGGCTGGAGCTGCTGCAGCGGGCCGGGCTGTGGGGCAGGATGCGCGCGGCCGGCGTGTACCCGGTCGTGGCCGCGCAGACGATCGCGTACCGCAAGAGCCTCAAGCTGTGGCAGCGGTTCATCATCGAGAGCCGCATCCTCGGCTACGACGAGCGCGCCGTGTTCCTGGAGCAGCGCTTCGTCGTCGACGGCGAGGTGTACGCCCGCGCCTACATCGTCGGCAGGTTCCTCCGGCGGACCGGGGGAGTGGTGCCGATGAGCGAGGTGGGCGCGATCGCGGGAGTCGACCCCGCGGCGTGGCCGGTCGAGGGGTGGCTCACCCAGTGGGCGCGGGACGTCGCGCTGCCCTCCACCCGGCAGCCGGCCCCGAGCGTCTGGCCCGCCTGACCCGGGCGCGTCAGGCACGCCGGGCGGTGACCTCCGCACGGCCGTAGCCCGGGATCTCGACCTCGCCCGGAGTCACCGTGACGCCGTCCCCGTCCCAGTCGACCCGCACCGTCACCGGGTCGGGACCCGGGTTCCTCAGCCGGATCCGGACCTCGCTCGGCCCGGTCGGCCGCAGCTCGGCTAGGACGCCGTCGGCGGGCTCGACGCGGAGGCCCGACGAGCCGGCCAGCGCGGCGGGACCGGCGTACTGGCGGGCTTGCAGCGGCTGCAGGAGGTCGCGTCCGAACCGGCGGACGTCCGACCGGGTCGGGTCCGTGACGGGCGTGAACCGATAGCGGTACCGGCCGGTGCCCTCCTGCCGCGCCTGGAAGTTCGTGAAGTGCAGGTTGTTCATCAGCCAGCTGTTGATGGCGCCGTTCTCCGGCGTGAGGGTGCGCGCCCAGCGCCCGGTGGGGAAGCCGCCCAACTGCACCAGCGGGGCGTCGACACTGCCCCAGAGGATCCCGTACCCGTCAGCGCCGACCACGGCGGCGGCGTGCTGGATCGAGTACCAGTCCTTGCTCGTGTCGGCCAGCTGCTCGGTCTCCGCCTCGAACACCGCGCCCGCGGTCTCGAGGAGGAACCGAGGATCATCCGCCGCGAACGGGAAGGCCACGTACACGCTCTCGGGGGCGAAGACCTCGGGCTTCACGAGGTCGACATCGAGCTCGACCAGGTCGAGTCCCGGGTACAGGCGGAGGGTCGCCGCCACCGAGCCCAGGGTGGGGGCGGTGCCGGTCCAGCGGAGCTCGACGGTGTCCCCGGTCTCCCGCAGCTCCGGCTCCCCGTCGCCGGAGGAGACGGACCGGGAGAAGTCCGGGCCCGGGTAGTCGGGGTGGAAGTCCTTCGGGTTGCGGGTCACCATCGGGTGCGCGCTGTCCTCGGGAACCTGATCCACGACCACGGCTCCCAGGCCGTGCCCGGCCGCCGCGTCCACCAGCTGACGGCCGGACGGCAGGTGCAGGAGGGACACCACACCGCCGCGCGCCGGGTCGACCGTCGCCTCGTACCTGTCGGTGCGCACGGTGCGAGCGGTCCGGGCCGCGGGCGCGGGCTCGGGGATCGGCAGGATCACGGTGCCGAACGGCGGCACGTCGCGGGCGAGCACCGTCACCTGCCGCGCGCCGTCGATCTCCACCGTCACCGGCTCGGTGCGGGGAGACTCGGTGGGATTGATCACCACGATGGCGCGGTCGACGCGGTCCGCCTCCGGATCGCCGCTCGCGACGAGCCGGAACAGGCCCTCCACGGCGAGGTCCCGGGCGTAGTCGTAGGCGCCGTAGGCGAAGCCGGCCTTCGCGTTCCAGTGCGAGTGGCTGAACACCGAGTGCGGCTTGGAGTAGGTCTCCCAGGAGCCCCAGGTGTGCTCGACGAAGAGGAGCAGCTCGTCGTCCACCTCGGTGAGGTCGCGCTGGACCTCGTCGGGCGTGCGCAGCCGCACGGGGCCGCGCCGGTAGCCGAGAACCGTGGCGAGTTCGGTGTCGCCGTCCCCACGGAGCGCGGTCAGGGAGAGCGTGGTCTGCGCTGCCAGCGCGAGGCTGCGGGCCTCACGGTACACGGCGACCTCGCGGGCGGTCGACCCGTGGCCGTGCGACCACCAGTCAGCCCACTCGCCGCGGACCACGGGGATGTCCGCATTCCGGGCCTGCGGCTCGAGGGCGTCGAGTGCTTCGTCGATGGTGGCGGTCCGCATGGCGACGTCCGGGTGCCGCTCGTTCCAGGCGCGGACGACCTCGAGGAACAGCGCCGTCGGCCACCGGTTGTCGTTGCCGGCATGCACGATGGCGGCGTCGTAGGGGTAGTCATCCCGCGCCGCGAGTCCGTCGAGGAACTCGACGATCCGCCGCTCCGCCAGGTCGACGTCGGCGTCGACGATGCCCCACTCCTCGCCGAAGCCGTAGTGGGTGGAGAGCCAGACGAAGAGCCGCCGGCCGTCCGGAGCCTCCCACCAGAAGCCCGTGGGCTGCGCGAAGGGCGGCCGGCCGTGGTCGGGGTTGAGGGCCATCACCAGTCGGGTCACACCGGAATCGAGCATGGCCGGGACGGAGCCCCAGGAGAGGCCGTTGATGTCGCCCTGCTGCTGGGTGCGGACGGGCAGCCCGGCCCTGGAGAAGGCGTCGAGCCTGTCGTAGGCGACGTCGAGCTCCTGCTGCGACGCGAGCTGCGTGGGGTTGAGATAGCCGGCGGTGACGGCGAGGCGTCCCTCCTCGACCCGACGGCGAAGGCGGGCGACGTTCTGCTCCGATGCGTGCTCGAGGAAGCGCAGCACCGGCCGGGCGACCTCGAAGGTCCAGCGGAAGGCGTCGGCGCCACCCCCATCGGCCTCGTCGCAGAGTCCCAGGACGTGCCCGACGATACGCTCGTGCATGCGGTCGATGATGCGCGGACTGTTGGTGTAGCCGACGTCGTGGTGGGTGTGGCCGATGAGGAAAATCTGCCGGATGGCGCCCACGGAGCTCCTTCGCTGTGGTCCAGTTCTGAGATCGTTCCCAGACGACCCTAGTGACGGAATCCGGGGCAGGACAAGGCGAAGAGTGGCGGAATTGTCACGATTTGCTCCCATCTCCGGACGCGGTCCTTGTCAGGTCACGCGCGTCCGGTCATACTGCAACCTGGGAAGGATTCCAGACAGCTTCAGGAGTCTGCCCTCCGCGAGGAGCGACGGTGCCCTCGTGGTTCCTCGTGAAGGGATTTCAATGAAGAAGAGGCAAAGGATTCTCCTCGCCACCACTGCCGCGTTCTCCATCGCGGCACTCACCGCCTGTGGCGGGGGCGGCGGAGGAGGCGGCGGCACCGAGGCGAACTTCTCGGACGCGCCGACCGGCACGCTCAACGCGTGGGGCTTCGAGAACGCCGACGACGTCGGCCAGGCGCGCCTCGACTACGCGGCCGAGCAGCTCTCCGACGTGGAGATCGAGATCGAGGCCACCGCGTTCGACGCCCAGAAGTTCACGGCGGCGACCGCCTCGGGCAACGTCCCCGATGTCGTGCAGATGAGCGCCCGCTACGTGGGCACCTTCGCGGCGCAGGGCCTCATCCAGCCGCTCGACGAGTGCCTGGCGGCCAACGATGTCGACGCCAGCCACTGGTACGAGTCGGTCATGGCGGACGTCACCTACGACGACCAGGTCTACGCGGTCCCGCAGTTCTACCAGCCGCCGGCCATCATCACGAACACCCGCGTGCTCGAGGCCGCCGGTCTCGCGCCGGACGACATCGACACCTCCGACCGTGAAGGCCTGCTCGCCCAGGTGCAGTCGCTCGCGAAGCTCGACGGGACCAACCCGTCGACGCTCGGCCTGTTCCCCGACCTGCCCGGCTCCGCCGGTCTGTGGTTCCTCGGTGGCGGCGGCAACATCATCGACGACGAGGGCAAGCCCACGCTGGACGACCCCGCGAACGTCGAGACGCTCACCTTCCTCAAGGAGCTGATGGACGCGCAGGGCGGCTTCGCAGCGGCCAAGAGCTTCTCCGACACGTTCGACATGTTCGGCGCGGAGAACCAGTTCGTGAAGGACCAGGTCGCCATGGGCGTCTACGCCCAGTGGTACCCGAACGTGCTCGCCGCCACGCAGGCGGAGATCACGATCAACGCTGTTCCGTTCAAGGACGCGGACGGCAACCCGTTCACCGTCGCGAGCGGCACCGCGTTCGTGGTCCCGGTCGGCGCGAAGAACCCGGCCGCCGCGTGCGCCTGGGCCCTCAACCTGACCTCGGACGACGCGTGGATGGCAGCCGGCGAGGCTCGCGCCACGACGATCGAGGAAGACCCGGACCCCAACCGCATGAACACGGGTCTGTTCACGGGTTCCCCGTCCGCCGACCAGGCGATCCGCGACGCGTTCGTGGTGCCGACCGGCAACGCGGGCTTCGACCAGGTGATCGACACGTACTACACCGTGGCCAGCGAGGGCCAGTCGTACGGCTCCTCCGCTGCGGGTCTCGAGATCGACACCGAGCTCCAGACCGCGGTGACCGCGGCCCTGAACGGCGAGAAGGAGCCGGAAGAGGCTCTGGCCGACGCCCAGGAGGCCGCGATGCGCGCCTGGGAGCAGAGCACCGGCCAGTAACAGCTGACCACCGCAAGAAGGGGCGGTCCTCCTCCGGGAGGGCCGCCCCTTCTGTGTGTCAGCGGTCAGTCGCTCGCGCTCCCTCGCGTCGAGCGCGGTGCGAGCACCACTGTGCGCGGTACGAGGCACCGAGCGCGGTGTGTGGACCTACCGCGTTCGGCGTTGCGTACCCCGCTCGACGTGGGGGTCGGGCTCGGGGTCGGGCTCGAGCTCGAGCTCGAGCCCGGGGTCGAAGTCGAGCTCGAGCTCGGGGTCGACGTCGCGGTCGCTATACCGCCGTCTCCCGGGCGGGCGCAGCGACTGTGTCGGGGCGGAAAGGCGCAGGGAGGCAGGTGCCAAGGCCTACGGTCCCCTTCAGCCGCGACTCTCCCCTGCTGCCAGGGCTCGTCCCGCGGTGCAAGGACCCGTGGCGCGGTGCGTAGCACCTCACGCGGTCCGTATACGCACCGCGCGACGCCCTACGCACCGCGTGACGGGCGTACGCACCGCGTGACTGGCGCGAGGGTCGCTCAGCGCCGCACGGAGGTGAAGCGCGCACCGAGGCGTCTGCTCCTCCTCCCGCTCGTCGAGCGCGTTGCCCCCACCACGTCGCGGGGGGGGGG
>DATCMN010000403.1:0-2282 GCA_036563405.1 Naasia sp.
GACCGGTCAGCGCGTGATCGGCGTCATCGAGAACATGGCGGGGCTGGTCCAGCCCGATGGCACCGTGCTGGAGCTGTTCGGGAGCGGTGGCGGCGCGGAGGCCGCGCGCCGGCTGTCGAAGGGCGCGGATTCCCCGGTGCCGGTGCTCGGCTCGGTCCCGCTCAGCATCGCGCTGCGGGCGGGCGGGGATTCGGGTGTGCCCGTCGTGCTCGCCGACCCGACGGATCCGGCGGCGCGGGAGCTGATGCGGATCGCCGAGGTGCTGAGCACGCGGGCGACGAGCCTCGCGGGCCGCACCCTCCCCCTCAGCCCGCGCTGAGCGAGCCGAGAGGGGCCGGCGACGCGAGCGCGCCCGCCCGCCGACGAGCCCGCGGCGGGCGCCCGCCGCTCAGGCGGAGGTGGGGATGCGACGGTAGTCGTCGCGGGAGGTGACGCGGAGGGTGGAGACCGCTCCGACGAGGGAGAGAGCGCCGAGGGCGCTGATGACGACGAGAGCCGCGAACACGGTTCCGCCTTTCTGCTTCTGCTGCTGTTTCTGCTGGACAGACCGCGGTTTCTCCGGCCTGCACACCTAGGTAATCGCACCGGCGTCATTCAGCACAAGCGAACGTTTGTGAACTGATTGTGAAGCGGCGCTACTTCCTTCTACACTGCGACAATGGATGTGCGCCGCCTCGACCTGCTGCGCGAGCTCGGCGAGCGCGGCAGCGTGATCGCCGTGGCGCGGGCTACGCACCGCACCCCCTCTGCCGTGTCGCAGCAGCTGAAGGTCCTCGAGCGCGAGGTGGGCATCGCGCTCACCGAGCGTCGCGGCCGGGGCATCGTCCTCACCGACGCCGGCCGCACGTTGGCGCGCACGGCGACCGACATCGCCGTCGCCATCGAGCGCGCCGAGGCCGTCTGGAACGAGTTCGTCGACGCTCCCACCGGGGAGGTGTCGTTGGCGATCTTCCCGACCGCCGGTCAGATGTTCCTCCCCGGTCTGCTGGCGGCGGCGAACGCTCACGCCGGGCTCTCGCTCGTGGTGAGCGACAGGGATCCGTCGATGCCCGAGTTCCCTGGTCTCACCAACGACTTCGATGTCGTGCTCGCGCACTCGCCGAGCAGGCCGCACCGGTGGCGGGACGCCGGGCTCGCCGTCGCAGAGCTGCTGGTGGAGCCGCTCGACGTCGCACTTCCCGCCGGGCACCGGCTCGCGGCCCAGGACACCATCGAGGCGGGTGATCTGATCGGCGAGACCTGGATCGGCGTCCCGTTCGGCTTCCCCTTCCAGCAGGTGCTCAGCGAGATCGAGCGGGTGTCCGGGACGACGCCGACCGTCGCCCAGCGCTTCAGCGACACCCGCATCACCGAGGCTGTCGTCGCGGCCGGCGCGGGCCTCGCCATCCTCCCCCGCTACACGACCCGGACGACGGCATCGGCGCTCGAGCTGCGTCCTCTGCACGGAATCGTCGCCGAGCGGCACATCAGCGCCCTCTCCCGGCCGGACATCGCGGAGCGTCCGTCCGTGCGGCTCGTCATCGACCTGCTGCGCCGCGAGGCGGAGCGGTACGCCTAGAGCCGGTTCACGGCTCGACGAGGCGGGCGAGCAGGTCCACCAGCAGGGCTTCGGTCTGCTCGGAGGGCAGCGCCTCGACGAGCGCGAGGAGCGGCGCGAGCGCCTCCGGCAGCGGACCGTCGAGGGCCACGCTCGGATCGCCGCCCATCGCAGCGAGCGCTGCCGCCGGATCGACAGCCGGCACCCCGCGGACCTCCTCCGCGGCCTGGCGGAGGGCATCGGCGAGCGGCTGCAGCACGCCCTCGGTCACCGGCGTCACAGTGAGGTGGGTGGTGTGCGGCAGCCGACTGCCGTCACCCTGCCGCAGACCCGGCTGAAGCTGGAGCAGCCAGCCGAGGCGGCGCACGGCATCCGCCCAGTGGTGGGGGTCCACCCGCCGGTCGGCCGGCACGCCGTCGTCGGTGGCGACGGCGAACAGGGGCCCCGCCGGCCGGCCGACCACCCGCAGCCCTTCGATGCCGTCGACAGCGGCGAGGAGCGCCGAGGTCGCGCGGAGGCTGGATCGCGCGAGGCGGCCGAGACCGTCCTTCCCCAGCGCCTGCACTATCGCCCACGCCGCGGCGGGCGGTGCGGCGGATCGGGAGCCGAGCATGGTCGGGTTCACGACCGGGTAGCCGGGCCAGCGGGTGGTGGCGAAGTACTGAGCGCGCAGCCGCTCGCGTCCGCGATGCAGCAGCACGCTGGCCCCCTTCGGGGCGTAGCCGTACTTGTGCAGGTCGGCCGA
>DATCMN010000404.1:0-4404 GCA_036563405.1 Naasia sp.
CGCGGCGATCTCGTCCAGGCTCATCGCGAGGAACTTCACTCCGGCTCGTTCGAGCGAGGACAGCACTGGAGCCGCGTTCTTGGGGTCGAGGACGACGAGGGCGTTCCCGAGTTCGGCCTTCAGTGCCTTCAGGTCCTCGGCGATCCATCGGGTGCCGCGGTCCGTCTTGTGGTGCTCGACCGCGATTGAGTCGGAGTCGACACGGACGGCCTTGCCGATCGTCCCGTACCCGCCGCCTCGTCCGAGAGCGAGGGACAGCACGACGCCGTCTCCGGTGACCGCTGCTGCCTCATCCTTGAATCGGTCCCAGACGTCCAGGTCGAGTTCCGAGAGTCGGACGACCGTCTCCGGCTTACGGTTCGGCCACACGCAGAGGCGCAGTCGACGCACCGAGTCCGGGGACATGCGGGAAATCTCGTCCTCGATCGTTTCCCTGTTCAGGCCCGGCCGGTATCCGAGCCCGGGGTTCGCCTCGACCCAGTGGCGCTCGTCGCGGACATCGATCGTCGCTGCGACGTCGGGATCCTCCGACCCCTTGGGGCTGAATTCCATCCAGCCGGTGCGGGGATCCGACCCTGATCGTCCACGGTCGCGGAGGCCTTCCCACACCTCGGAGTCGTTCAGCTCGTCCGGAACGGTGCCGGTGTAGATGATCTGGGTGTTCTCGACGGCCGACATGGTCGGCAAGAGGGCGTCGAGAGCGGCCTGCCCCATCTGCTGCGCCTCGTCGACGACCATCACGTCGACGGTGAAGCCGACTCCCGAGTTCGCCGAGCGGGCGAGGTACAGGAGGCGGTTCCCGTTCGCGAGCTCGAACCCCTCCTCGCCGTGCGCCGTGGAAATCCGGGTCACTTCGCCCATGAGGACCCGGGACGATGTCACCACTCGGCGCAGGCGGAGGAACGCCTCTCGCGCCGTCTTGAACTGGTGCGCGGTGTGCACGATCGTCTTGGGCTCACCGTCGGGCCTCGGCCACAGGTACAGGTGCGCCAGCGTCGCCGGCGACAGGACGTCGCCCTTTCCGTTCTGGCGCGCCACCAGCTCACCGTGCTCGGTGCACACCCAGCGGCCGAAGGCGTCGACCGAGAAGATGGAGTCGAGCGAAAGGGCCTGCCAAGGATCGCTCTGCCGACCAGCGAGGTACCAGAGGTCGAGCGCCTCATCTCCGAGCGACCCGGCGCGCGGCGGGAGCCTATGAAGCCGAGGGCGCTGCGAGCCTACGAGCTCGAGCTTCGGCGAGCTGGTCGGCAAGCGTGACCCCCTTCACCTGCCCGTTGCCCTGCAACTCGGCAATCTCTCGAACCGTCTCCCGCTGCTCCCGCATCAGCAGGTACGCACGGGCCGGATCCGACTTCCGGAGCGTCGGCATCAGCTGACGCTGCTCCTCCAGCAACTCCTTCAGCACCTCCAGCCGTGACACATGCCCAGCCTCGGTCAGTGGAGTAGCCGCGACCGCGGGAGCGCCCGGGCCAGCCCCCTCGGGCTTCTTCCCCACCCTCACGTCTCGCGACGACGACACCCGCGCGCTCCGCTGCTCCTTCGCCGCGACACAGGCCGTACACGGGCCCTCAGGACGCACCCGGCATCGCAGATACGCCCGGTAGGTGCCGTGATCGGTCGCGGCTCGCGGCACCTGCTCACCTCGATTCGGGAAACGCGACGGGAAGCGTGTCGCGACAGGGAGAAACGCGGAGACCTACGACGGGAGGTGTCCGGGCGTCGGGGCCTGCTGGATTTTTTCGGGGCCCCTCAGCTGGCTCCCCATGTGTCGAGGTCGACGTCGGCGGTGGTCCCTCGACGCGCGTTGCACCGGCGGTGCGCGGGTCGTATCTCGTTCTTCACGAGGTCACCACCGGTGGCGAGTGGCTCTATGTGATCCGCGGTGAAGCTCATGGCGTCGAGTCGGTCCAACGTGACGTCAATCGCCTCGCCGCAGATGTGGCATGCGAGACCCTCGTCGCGCACGCGGAGGAGCAGTTGCTTCCGCTTCCGCTTGTAGGCCGCCTTGCCTTTCCCATTGCGTACGGATCCCGGCATCTGGACCGTCCTTCGCAGTTAGGACCCCACAGGCACTGAGCGGTGCTCGCGCTTCTCGGACCGTGGGGTGTCCGCAGCAGGAGGTGCACACGCAGTCGATGGTGCAGCGGAGGCCGTCGCCCGCGGTCAGTCCTTCCAGACACGGGCCGAGGGGACCCGGCGAGGAGGCACCGGCGGCGCGGTCGGCGGGTCGATGAACACCGCGACCGGTCCGAGCGTGTACAGCCGGGTCGACCCGATGTGGATCGGGCGGAACCGGAGGAACGGGCGGATCCGGAAGCCCCGATACCGGAGCTTCACCTCGGCCATCACGCCCACTTCCCGACCTGACGGGCGCGGGAGAGCGCGCAGCACGCTACCGGTGAGGTGCCGTGCATCTGACAGACGTACTCGAGCACTGGGCGCCCCTCGGCGACCTCGGGGCTCGCGTCGAGCTCGTCCATGATCCCGGGTGCGATGAGGTCCCGCGCGGCCCCGACGGTAGCGAACGCCGGGAGGACTTCCTCGAGGAGATCCGGGAAGGCGGGGTGCGCGAGGATCGCGGGCGTGATGACGAGCGCGTTCCCGATGCAGCCCCGCGCCCCGTTGCGGGAGCGGGGGGTGACGATCCGGGCGGCGCGCTGGCCGAGGTGTGCGCCGGCGACCGTGGCGGCGTCGGCGTGGTCGACGGCGAGGACGATCGTGGGGTGGTTGGGGTCGGCCATCGTGGGTGGGGTCCTTCGGTTGTGGGTGTGGGTCGAAACCTCTCCCGCAACAGGAACGGGGGCCGTCCGCGGGATCGCGGCGGCCCCCGTCTCGGAGGGTGGGAAGTAGGACTACTTCGTGCTGTTGCAGCTCACGCTGGCGAACTCGCCCTCGGCGGACTGCTCGGAGAGGACCTCGCCGTCCAGGGTGATGCGGCAGGAGATGGGGCCGGTGTCGCCGACGCCGTTGTTGGCGTAGATGCTGAAGCTCGAGAAGTCGAACTCGTCGCCTGCCTTGACGGTGATCTCCTTGGTGAACGGGAGGGCGGTGTCGCTGGATTCGGTGCCGGAGCTGCCGTCGTTGTACGTCGAGTACATGACGTTGGCGTTCGTGGCGGTTCCCTCGACGGTGTACACGAGGACCTGGTCGACGTTCGCGGCGGCCTCGCGTTCCTCGGTTGCTTCGTTGACCGCGGCCGCGAATCCGGCCGTGTAGGCGATGGCGAGGACGATCGACAGGATGAGGGCGATCGCGGAGACGATCGTGCCGGCGATTGCTGTGCCCTTCGAGCGGTCCTTCAGGAAGAGGCCGATGATGCCGAGGACAAGGCCGATCAGCGCGAGTAATCCAGAGCCGTAGTTCACGAACGGGATGAACGAGCCGATCAGGGCGAGGATGCCGAGGATCAGGGCGGCGATGCCTAGGCCGTTCGTTCGCTTCGGTGGTGTGGGTTGCGCGTATTCGGGCGCGAGGGGCTGCTGTGGGAGCGTCATGGCACCGCATCCTGGCAGAAACCTGAGACTTTCGCGCCCCCGGGCGGGGTCGGATCGGTCAGAGATTCCCGGAAGGTGGCGGCCGGTCCCGCTGCCAGTTCCCCGCCACATGCCCGAGTGGCGCCTTCCGGGTGCCGGGGCGTGCACGCTCCGGACGACTCACCGTCCCGCTGGGAGGACGGCGAAGATGAGGGCGCACACGGCGGTGAGCCCGAACAGGGACGCGGCCGCCAGGAGCAGACCGGAGCGGATCCGGTCCCGGTCCTTCGCCCGCTTCCACGCGATGATGTCGGCCCGGTCGATGCCGGTCGGGGGGTGTTGGAACGCGGACACCGGGTCGCCGGGGGAGTAGTCGGCGTGGTCATCCATCGAGGGGCATCCAGGAGCGCCCGCACGAGCACTCGTGCGTCAGCTGACCATGCCCGAGGGGGCGACGACACAGGCATGTGTCGTGTCCGGTCAGGCAGAGGCGGGAGCCGGTGCCGCCGGTCTCGCCCTCGAGGCGGGCCTCCTGGTGGGTGGGGCAGAGGTGGCCGGTGCGGGTCGTGCCGTCCCGGTGCCGGTAGGTGACCGTCGCCCAGGAGCCCGGAAGGTCCGTGAGGGGCCGGTCCCAGCCGTGCCGGCGGGTGCCCTCGGCATCGCAGAGGACGAACAGGGCCTCGGTCACCTCGCCCCCGTCCTTCGGACACAGTTCCGGCGGAGTGTTGCCCGAGGCGAGACGGTAACCTCGCCGAGTGAGCACTCCCGCCGGCCGCCTTCGCGCCGCCGTCGTGCGGCTGCTTTCAGGTGAGGGCGAGGTCAGACCCGACCAGTGCCTGATCTGCGGGGAACCGGTCCTGGTCGGCAGACACACCTGCGGACGCGACGAGTGCGAGGTCGCGTTCGAGAAGTGGTCGGCCGCCCAATGGTG
>DATCMN010000406.1:0-19415 GCA_036563405.1 Naasia sp.
GGCGGCGATCCAGTACGTGGTAGGTCCCGATGTGCGACTCGTGTCGAGCGCCGACGAGACGGCACGCGACGTCTACCGGCGGCTCGTCGAGCACGACATGCTGCGCGACTCGACCGAGCCGCCCAGCCGGGTCTTCGAGGCGACCGGCGACGACGCCGAGGACTTCACCCGGCTCGCCCGCCGCTTCCTGGGTCTCGAGGCCCCGCTCGCCGAGTCGGTGCTGACCGGATCCATCCCCCTTCCCCGGGGCCTACCGAGAGGAGCCGGATGACCGGCACCCGAGCCGACGGACGCACCGCCGGCGATCTCCGCGACGTGACCATCGAGCGCGGCTGGAGCAGCCAGGCGGAAGGGTCGGCCCTCATCTCCTTCGGCGGCACAAAAGTCCTCTGCACCGCCTCGTTCACCAACGGGGTGCCGCGCTGGCTGAGCGGGAAGGGGACGGGCTGGGTCACCGCCGAGTACGCGATGCTCCCGCGCGCCACCAACACCCGCGGCGACCGCGAGTCGGTGAAAGGCCGGATCGGCGGCCGCACGCATGAGATCTCCCGCCTGATCGGCCGCTCCCTGCGCGCCATCATCGACCTGAAGGCGCTCGGCGAGAACACCGTCGTGCTGGACTGCGACGTGCTGCAGGCCGATGGGGGCACGCGCACGGCCGCCATCACGGGCGCCTACGTCGCGCTCGCTGACGCGGTCGAATGGGCACGGGGCAAGAAGTTCATCGGCCAGCGCTCGCAGCCCCTCGTCGACACCGTCGCCGCGGTGTCGGTCGGCATCGTCGACGGCGAGCCGCTGCTCGACCTCGCCTACACCGAGGACGTGCGCGCCGAGACCGACATGAACGTCGTCGCCACCGGCCGCGGCCTGTTCGTCGAGGTGCAGGGCACCGCCGAGCGGGCGCCGTTCGATCGCCGCGAGCTCGACTCGCTGCTCGACCTGGCGCTCAGCGGCACCGACAGGCTGGCCGCGCTGCAGCGCGCGGCGCTCGAGGCCGCACGCGCGTGAGCGGGGCGCCCGTCCGGGTCGTGCTCGCCACCCACAACGCGCACAAGGTGGACGAGCTGCGGCGCATCCTCGGGCCGGATCTCGGGCCCATCGAACTCGTCGCCTACGACGGCCCCGAGCCGGTCGAGGACGGCACGACGTTCTCGGCGAACGCGCTGATCAAGGCGCGCGCGGCGGCGCTGCACACCGGCCTGCCGGCGATCGCCGACGATTCCGGCATCGCGGTCGACGCCCTGGGCGGCGCGCCCGGCATCCATTCGGCGCGGTATGCGGGGACCCGCCGCAGCGAGGACAACGTCGCGCTGCTGCTGGAGCGGATGACCGGCGTCGCGGACCGGTCGGCGCAGTTCGTGTGCGCCGCGGCCGCGGTGCTGCCCGACGGCACCGAGCACGTCGAGGTCGCCGAGTGGCCGGGCGAGGTGCTCGAGGCCGCGGCGGGCGAGGGCGGCTTCGGCTACGACCCGGTGTTCCGGCCCGCGGGACTGGCCGTCTCCAGCGCCGAGATCTCGGCCGCCGAGAAGGACGCGATCAGCCACCGCCGGCAGGCGTTCGCGGCGCTCCTGCCCTGGCTCCGCGACCACCTCGGCTGACCCCGAACTTCCCGCGGCACCGTCCGTCGACCTGCCCAGTTCTAGGGCGATTCGGTGTCGAGTCGCCCTAGAACTGGGCGGGTCGCGGCGAGCGGGCGTTCCGCGACCGCGGGTGCGGCCGTACCGTGGAGCGATGGGGCAGGATCACGCGGGTTCGAGCGCGCGCCGGCTGGGCATCGCGCTCGGCATCGTCGTGGTGTTCCTCGTCGTCGAGGTGATCGGCGGCCTGCTGTCCGGGTCGCTCACCCTGCTCGCCGACGCCGGCCACATGGCCACCGATGCCGTCGGCCTGATCGTCGCCCTGATCGCCACGCACATCGCCTCCCGTCCGGCCACCGACAGGTCCACGTTCGGGTTCCGCCGCGCCGAGGTCTTCGGTGCGCTGGTCAACGGGCTGCTGCTCGCGACGGTGGGGGTGCTGGTCGCGATCGAGGCGGTCGGCCGCCTCATCCGGGCCGACTCCGACGTGCAGTCGCTGCCGATGCTCGTCGTCGCGGTGCTCGGACTCCTCGCGAACCTCGCCGCTCTCGCCGTCCTCCGCGGGGGCCGCCGGGACACGATCAACATGCGCGGCGCCTACCTCGAGGTGCTGGGCGATCTGCTCGGCTCCGTCGCCGCCGTTGCCGCCGCCGCCGTGATCCTCGCAACCGGCTACATGCCCGCCGACGCCATCGCGTCCCTGCTCGTCGCGGTCCTGCTCGTGCCGCGCGCCCTCCTGCTGCTGCGCGACGTGCTGGGCGTCCTCAGCGAGTCGGCGCCGAGCGGCACCGATGTCGCGTCCATCCGCGACCATCTGTGCGCCGCGCCCGGCGTGGTGGACGTGCACGACGTCCACGTGTGGGCGATCACGCACGGCGCGCCCGTCTTCACCGCGCACGTGGTGGTGGAGCCCGAGGTGTTCGAGAGCGGCAGGACCGGGGACCTGCTCGACGAGCTGTCGCGCTGCCTGGCCGGGCACTTCGACGTGGAGCACTCCACCTTCCAGCTGGAGCCGGCGGGCCACGTCGAGAACGAGGAGCACCGGCACGCGTAGGCGCGCGGCCGCTCGCTAGAGTCGCTGCATGCCCCGGCCCGCGCCCGCCGTCGAGGACTACCTCAAGGCGATCTACGCGCACACCGAATGGCAGCCGAAGCCCATGACGTCGTCGCAGCTCGCCACCCGGCTGGGGCTCGCGCCCTCGACGGTGACCGAGATGGTGCGCAAGCTGTCCGGTCAGGGGCTCGTCGAGCACCAGCCGTACGGCGCCGTGGAGCTCACCGCTGCGGGGCGGCGGGAGGCCCTGCGGATGGTCCGCCGGCACCGCTTGCTGGAGACCTGGCTCGTCCGGCAGTTCGGCTACGGCTGGGACGAGGTCCACGACGAGGCCGAGGTGCTCGAGCACGCGGTGAGCGACAGGCTGCTCGACGCGCTCGACGAGCAGCTCGGCCGGCCCACCGCCGACCCGCACGGGGACCCGATACCGACCGCCGACGGCGAGGTGCGGCTCCCTGCCGCCATCGTGCTGACCGAGGTCCCCGACGGGGGCTCGGGCATCGTGGCCCGGATCAGCGATCGCGACCCCGCCGTCCTGCAGGACCTGAAGCGCCGCGGCATCGCGATCGGCGACGCCGTGACCGCCCGCCAGCTTCCGCCGGAAGCGGAGGACGCGGTCTGGATCGAAATGCACGAGCGGGGCTAGAGTTTCGGTCTACCGAAAACTCGGAGGTCCCCATCCTCGTCGACACCGCCGTCCGCAAGGCCCCGGCTCCGCTCTGGAACACGCTCGGGCCCGCGATCGTGGCCGGCGTCGCCTACCTGGATCCCGGCAACGTCGCGAGCAACATGACGGCCGGTGCCGCCTACGGCTACCTGCTCGTGTGGGTGGTCGTCGCCGGCAACGCGACGGCGTGGCTGATCCAGTATCTGTCGGCGAAGCTCGGGATCGCCACGGGCCGCAGCCTGCCGGAGAACCTCGGGGTGCGGTTGCGCACTCGCCCGGTCCGCTACGGGTACTGGGTGCAGGCGGAGCTGGTGGCGATGGCCACCGACATCGCCGAGATCCTCGGTGGCGCGATCGCGCTCCACCTGCTGTTCGACCTGCCGCTGCTGCTCGGCGGCGTGATCACCGGGGTCGTCTCGCTGCTGCTGCTGACCGTGCAGAGCCGCCGGGTGACGGCCTTCGAGCGGATCATCGGCGGGCTGGTGCTGGTGATCGCGATCGGGTTCTGCGCGGGCATCCTCATCGGGCCGCCCGACCCGGCGGCCGCTGTCGCGGGCCTCGTGCCGCGGTTCGAGGACAGCGGATCGGTGCTGCTGGCGGCCTCGATCCTCGGCGCGACGGTCATGCCTCACGCCATCTACGCGCACTCCGCGCTCACCCGCGACAGGTTCGGGCGCGTCGCGCCCGAGGACCGGCCGCGCCTCCTCACCGCCACCCGGATCGACGTGACGATCGCCCTGGTCGTGGCGGGCGGCGTGAACGTCGCGATCCTGCTGATCGCCGCGGCGTCACTGCAGGGCGTGCCCGGGACGCACACGCTCGAGGGCGCCCATGCCGCGCTCTCCGCCGGCCTCGGGCCGGTCATCGCGACCCTCTTCGCGGTCGCCCTCCTCGCCTCCGGCCTCGCCTCGACGTCGGTGGGCGCCTACGCGGGCGCCGAGATCATGAACGGGCTGCTGCACGTGAAGGTGCCGCTGCTCCTCCGCCGGCTGGTCACCCTCATCCCGGCGCTGGTTCTGCTGGCGACGGGCTTCGACCCCACGCTCGCCCTGGTGCTCAGCCAGGTGGTGCTGTCCTTCGGGATCCCGTTCGCGCTGATCCCGCTCGTCGTCCTCACGGCGCGCCGATCGCTGATGGGCGACTCCGCGAACCGTCCGCTGACGACGGTTGTCGCCTCCGTCGCGGCGCTCGCGCTGATCACGCTGAACGGCACGCTGCTCTGGCTGGTGGCGACGGGCGGGTAGCCAGACCCACGACTCCCACGCGGTGCCAGCACCCGTCGCGCGGTGCGAGCGACCCCGCGCGGTCGGTATGCCAACCGCGTTCGGCGCCTCGCACCGCGCAGAAGGTGCTCGCACCGCGCGGAAATGGGCGGCGAGCTCAGCGACTCGCGCGAGGGTCAGTCGATCTTCTGGTCGAACTTCGACGGGTCGAGCGCGAGCTCCTCCGCCGGGGGCACCGTCACGCCGGCCTCCCGCGCCTTCTTCGCCTTCCGCGACGACTGGATGTAGTGGTACACCGTCGGCAGCAGGGTCAAGAGGACCGCGGCGATCAGGATCACGTCGATGTACTCGACGATGAAGTCGCGCAGGAACGGCACGAAGCCGAGCAGCCACCCCGCGAAGGTCAGCCCGGAACCCCAGATGAGCGCGCCGACAGCGTTGTACAGCGAATACTTCTTGTAGTTCATGTGGCCGACGCCGGCGGCGACCGGAGCGAAGGTGCGGACGATCGGCACGAAACGGGCGATGATGACGGCGAGGCCGCCGAAGCGCTCGAAGAAGTGGTTGGTGCGCCGCACATTCTCGACGCTGAAGAGTCCTGTCTCTCTGCGCTCGAACACGCGTGGACCGGCTTTATGGCCGATCAGATATCCGACTTCACCGCCGAGGAACGCCGCCACCGAGATGGAGAGGCAGACCCACCAGATGTCGAACCCGATGACGCCGGAGAAGGTGAGGACGCCGGTGATGATCAGCAGCGTGTCGCCCGGCAGCAGGAAGCCGACGAGCAGGCCGGTCTCCGCGAACACGATTACGCAGATGCCGAGCAGAGCCCAGGCACCGAACCCCTCGATGAGGTTCTCGGGGTCGAGCCACGGGATGAGGGCGAGCGGATGCACGAGGCTCCTGACGTCGGGGCGCTCGGGGAGCGCGGCACAGCGGCGATCGAAGGATCGCACCCAGGCTAGCGGTGCTTGGCCCGGAGCCGGGAGGGAATGCGGCGCGTCCCCCTATCGGCTCTGCTGCCTCGCATCCGTCGCGCCCTGCTCGCGGGCCAGCTCCTCCTCGGTGACGCGCCGGACCAGCTTGAGCAGCGTGTCGGTGACGCCGCCTTCGCGCACCTCGGGTGCGATGAAGTCGGTGCGCCGGGCGGCGTGGGTGCCCGGCCACTCCTGCCGGACGCGGGCGTCGATGCGCGCCGCGATCTCGTCGGGTGTCGCCCTCATCTCGTCCGCCGCCCCTCTCGGTGCGCCCGCGGGATGCGAACGCGATTCCAGCATGATGCGGGATCCGGGCTCTTCTGCGGTAGCGCGGAGGCGTCTCCCAACTTCCGCGGCCATGCTCGGAGCCATGTCAATGGCTGAGCCCTTCGTCCCCGCAACATCGTCGAACGAGTCGGAGCGGACGCCCGCCGCGGAGCCCGGTCCGGGCGCCCCGGAGCCCGAGGCGCCCGAGGAGCCGGACGTGCTGGAGGCGGGCGCCGAAGAGGGCGTGACGTCCGACGATGCCGCCGCCCGCGAGACCCCGTTCCGGACCCCGACGCCCGGTGACAAGCTGTCGCCGGACGAGCTGTCCCTCGACACCCCGTAGGTCTCGCTCAGCCGCGAGTTGCCACTTTCTGTCCCTGTGCCGCTTGGATAGGGACGAGAAGTGGCAACTCGGGCCGAGAAACGGCTCGTGCGGAAGGCGGGACTCGAACCCGCACGCCGAAGCACAGGAACCTAAATCCTGCGTGTCTGCCAGTTTCACCACTCCCGCAAGCGCGACCAGTGTAGCCGCGGGGTTGCAGGCGAATTGCAGTGCGAGACGGCGCAGCCGGGCGGTTCCGAAGCGTCGATAGCGTTCCCCGCATGCCGCTCGACCTCGTGCTCCCCGACACCGTTCCCATCACCCTTCCGCAGGTGCCGGGGCGGGACGAGGCCGACCGCACGTCGCCCGAACCCACCTGGAAGCCCGACGTGCTCGGCGGCGACTACGAGCAGCTGACCCTTCCCCTGAGGCCCGATGAGGAAGGCGGCGTGGTCGCCACCCTCGTGCGGCACACGCCCGGCGCCGGCCTGCCGGCAGGTGCGCTATCCGACGCCGACATCCTCTACGTCCACGGCTGGTCCGACTACTTCTTCCAGACCCACGTCGCCGACTACTGGGCGGCGCAGGGCGCCCGCTTCCACGCTCTCGACCTCCGCAAGTACGGGCGCAGCCTCCGCTCGTGGCAGACACCCGGCTTCATCGACGACCTCGCCGACTACGACGAGGACATCGATGCGGCGCTGTCGGCGATCGGACACGGCAGCACCGACAGCCCCAGCAGGCGACTTCTCCTCGTCGGCCATTCCACCGGCGGGCTCGTGCTCAGCCTGTGGGCCGACAGGCACCCGGGCGCGGCGTCCGCCGTCATCCTCAACAGCCCCTGGCTGGAGTTCCAGGGCGACACCCTCGGCCGTGTCGCCGCCACCCCCATCCTCGCGCTGTCGGCGCGGTTCAAGCCACTCGGCGAACTGCCCCGCCTCGACCTCGGTCACTACGCGCGGAGCCTGCTCCGCCGGCACGGTGGGGAGTGGGACTACGACCTCCTCTGGCGGCCCGAGCACGGCTTCCCGGCCACCCCGGCCTGGCTGCGCGCGATCCTCGCCGGGCACACCGCGGTCGCCCGTGGCCTGCAGATCGACGCGCCGGTCTTCGTGTGGCTGTCGTCGAGCAGCGTCTTCGGCGCGTTCTGGAATGAACGGATGCGCTACGCGGATGTCGCCCTCGACGTGGACGAGGTGGCCCAGCGCGCCCTGCGGCTCGGCCCCGTCGTCACCGTGACCCGGGTGGCGGACGCCGTCCACGACGTCATGCTGTCGCGCGCCGACGTCCGCGCGACGGCGGAAGGCGCGCTCACCCGCTGGCTCCGCGGCTACGTGTACTGACCTCGGCTGCGTAGGAGCGCGTCCCGTTCGCGGCCGCGCCGAAGTCAACGGCTACTTCTGAGGCGCGGGCGCTCCTAACCTGAGCGAATGTCGAAGACTTCTGCGTCCGCGGGCCGCCTCCAGCAGAGCAAGGCGTTCCAGACGCTCGCCCGTGTCGGGTACGCCATGAACGGCGTTCTGCACATCCTCATCGGAGTGCTGGCGATCACCGTGGCGATCGGTGCCGGCGGCGCGGAGGCGGACCAGGGAGGTGCGCTCGGCGCGCTCGCCCAGACGCCCGGCGGCGCCGTCCTGCTGTGGGTCGTGGTCGTGGGGCTCGCCGCCCTCGGACTGTGGCAGGTCGTGCAGACTGTCACGGCGCGGGGCAAGGACGGCAAGGAAATCTGGGGCCACCGGGCGAAGGAGGCCGGTAAGGCCGTCGCCTATCTCGCCGTCGCGGCGACCGCGTACGGCTACGCGCAGGGCGGCGGCTCGAACAGTGAGCAGGGGGTCGAAGGGGCGACGGCCTCCCTGCTGGCCAGTCCGCTCGGGGTGGCTGCCGTCCTTCTGCTCGCCGCCATCGCGCTCGGCGTCGGCGGCTACTTCGTCTACAAGGGCGCCACCGAGAAGTTCCGGGAGGACCTCGCCGTCCCGTCCGGATCGGCCGGCACGGGCACGGTGCTCCTCGGCAAGGTGGGCTATATCGCTAAGGGGATCGCGATCCTGATCGTCGGCATCCTGTTCGCGGTCGCCGCGTTCACGCACGACCCGTCACAGGCCGGCGGGCTGGACGGGGCCCTGAAGGCGCTCGCCTCGCTGCCGTTCGGCGCGGTGCTGCTGGTCCTCGTCGGCCTCGGCTTCATCGCGTACGGCATCTACTGCATGGTCCGGGCGGCGCGAGCGCGCCTCTGACCGCTTGAGGTCGGGGCCGATCTCGGGCACTGTCGAGGCACGCGCCCGGAGGAGGGATCGGATGAGTCCCGAGTTCCTGATCACCACACTGGTCATCGTCGCGACGCCCGGCACGGGAGTGCTCTACACGGTGGCGGCCGGGCTGTCGCGCGGTGCCCGGGCGAGCGTGGTCGCCGCTCTCGGCTGCACGCTCGGCATCGTGCCGCCGATGATCGCCGCCGTCACCGGTCTCGCGGCGCTGCTGCACACCAGCGCGGTGGCTTTCCAGGTGCTCAAGTACGCAGGCGTCGCCTACCTCCTCTACCTGGCCTGGCGCACCTGGCGGGATCGCAGCGCGCTGACCGTGGATGAGGACGCACCCGCGCGGTCGGCGGGCCGGGTGATCCTCGACGGCGTCCTGCTCAACCTGCTGAATCCCAAGCTCACCATCTTCTTCTTCGCCTTCCTGCCGCAGTTCGTGCCCGCAGGCGGGACGGAGGGGGTCCTCGCGATGCTCGCGCTCAGCGGCGTCTTCATGATCGTCACCTTCGTCGTGTTCGTCGGCTACGGCGCCTTCGCGGCGGCCTTCCGGCGCGGGGTGCTCCGGCGCCCGCGCGTGGTCACCGGGCTGCGGAGGACCTTCGCCGTGACCTACGCGGTGCTCGCCGGGCGGCTGGCCCTCGCAGAGAAGTAGCCTCCGCGGTCCGTCACCTGGGGCTGCACGGATCAGGAGATCCGCCTCGGGAACACCTGATCTCTCCTGATCGGTGATGCGAACCGGAGGTCCTTCCTGATCCGTGGCAACACTGCGCCCGCGGGGGAGTGGCCGACTTCATCGGCTGAGCGCTGACCGGGCAGTGGCAACGCCCTCGAATCGCAAGCGATCGCACGATGTCCGGGCGCTGGCAGACGATCGCCAGTCGGAGGCAGCCGCTCGGGTCACCAGGAGTCGGAGACTCCTGCGCGTTCCTCGGCACCGGTGACAGCGCGCAGGAAGGCGACCTGATCCACCAGGGCCTGCTTCGCCTGCGGGGTGTGCAGCGACAGCTGGTACTCGTGCCCCACAGTGTCCGGAGTCGTCGCCGCGTCGAAGAACAGGCGGGTGACGTCGACCCCCGCCTCGGTCAGCGCCGCGGCCCACTCCTCGTTCTGCGCGAGGAGCGGATCGGCCGGTCCCGTCGAGACGAACGTCGGCGGGTAGGCGGAGTCCACGTGCTGCGGCAGGGACGTGTACAGGAACCGCTCATCGCGAAGGAAATCCTTCGTCCCGGAGTACGACCACATGACGGTGCGCATGAAGAACCCGAAGGTGTCGTTGTCGTAGTCGACAGTCGTGGGGTCGTATGGGCCGCTGAACAGCACCGTGCCCACCAGCTGGTCGGGTGCCGCTGCAGCCGGCAGCTCCGCGTCGCTGGCATAGTCGGGCTGCGCGATCGCCATCGCGGTCTGCGCGGCGATGTGCGCACCGGCGGAATCGCCCGCGAGGACGATGCGGTCAGGGTCGACATGGAATTCGGAAGCGTGCTCCACGACGTGCGAGATGGCTCGATTGACCTGCACGATGGGACCCGGGTAGATCGCTTCGGGGGCGTGCGTGTACTCCACATTGACGACGGTGAAGCCGTGTGAGGCGAGCACCCGCAGATAGTTCCGGATCGGCTCCTTCTGTCCAGCGATGAAGGCGCCGCCGTGCACCCAGAACACCACTGGCAACGCGGTGCGTGAGTCGTCAGGGCGGAACACGTCCAGCCGACCTTCCGCCGAACTCTCGTCGTACACGACATCGAGGGCCGCATGGATGTCGTCGGGCACGTATTCGCCCGCGGACTGAGCGTTCTCTAGGCCCGCAGGGTCCGGTGCCGAACGCAGCAGCCAGACGCTCGGCCAGGGGCTCACGTTCCAGAAGACCACGCCGGCCACGATGAGGGCAGCGAGTGAGCCGCCGATCCAGGCGAGGACCCGCCATCTCGCTCTCACGTCATCAGCCCCCTGTCGCCACGATTCTGTCAGAACGACCCGCTCCGGCAGGGTTCGGCGGAGTCGGCGGGCGGAGACCTCCGGCCGGCAGTCGATCGGTGCACCGCACCCCGAAGCGGTATGTGTGCTCGTCGACATCGGCACCCTCGTGGCGGCGCGGGAGGCGGGCAGCGTCGCGCGAAGCGGGTCCTCGCGGCGTCTGTGGACAACCACGAACGGCGCTGCCGTCGGCGCCCGACACTGGCGGCATGACGAGCGCGGTCAGCACGATCACCGACCGCGTGCGTGCTCGCGTGCGACGGGACGGCATCGACCTGCGCGCCGACCGGACCGCGGCCGAGCGGATCGTCGGTGACGAGGTCCGCCGCTATGCGGAGCGGGCGCTCGGCGGGGCCGGCCCGTTGCTCACCGACGAGAGCGGCACGGCCGCGCGTGTCCTGGCCTCCATCACCGGATTCGGCGCACTGCAGCCGCTGCTCGACGACGACGAGGTGGAGGAGGTCTGGATCAACGGCCCGGCGCGCGTGTTCTGCGCGCGCGGGGGAGTGGCCGAGCTCACCAGCGTCGTGCTCACCGACGCGGAGGTGCGCGACCTCGTCGAGCGGATGCTGCAGTGGTCCGGCAGGCGCGTCGACCTCAGCTCCCCGTTCGTCGACGCCTCGCTGCCCGACGGCTCCCGGCTGCACGTCGTGATCCCGGACGTCACCCAGCGGCACTGGGCCGTGAACATCCGCAAGTTCCCGCGGCGGATCCGGCGCCTTGAGCAGCTCGTCGTGGGCGGCTCGCTGGGCACGACCGCCGCCGCCTTCCTCGAGGCCTCCGTGCGGGCCGGACTCAACATCCTCGTCTCGGGCGCCACCCACGCGGGCAAGACGACCCTCCTCGGGGCGCTGCTCTCCGCCTCCCGCCCGGATGAGCGGATCGTCACGGTGGAGGAGACCTTCGAGCTGGACATCGCTGCTCGTGACGTGGTCGCCATGCAGTGCCGGCAGCCGAGCCTCGAGGGAACCGGCGAGATCACCTTGCGCCGTCTCGTGAAGGAAGCCCTGCGGATGCGGCCGGACAGGATCGTCGTCGGCGAGGTGCGCGAGGCGGAAGCGCTCGATCTGCTGATCGCCCTCAACTCGGGCGTCCCCGGCATGTGCAGCATCCACGCCAACAGCGCCGCCGAGGCACTCGCCAAGCTGACGGTGCTCCCGCTCCTGGCCGGCGGCAACATCGAATCCCGCTTCGTGGTGCCCACCCTCGCCGCGTCCGTGGATCTGGTCGTGCACTGCAGGCTGCTGCCCGGCGGCGATCGGCGGGTCACCGAGATCCTGGCGCCCACCGGCCGGTCCGGCGACGCCGTCGACGCGGTGACGGTGTTCGCAGCGACGGGGACTGGCGTCGCGGAGCCGACGGGTGCGGCGATGCCCCGCGTCGCGAAGTTCGACGCGGCCGGCATCGGTGTGCCGCTGCTGAACGGTGCAGCGAGGTGACTGCGGCGCTCGGCGTGGCCTTCGGCGCGGGGCTCGTGCTTCTCGCCTCACCGTGGCTGTGGCCCGCCGGGCGGCGACGCCCCGTACGAGCGGCGCGGCGGGCGGGCCGGATCGCGACGAGGCTCGCCGCCGCGGGCATCAGCGGCTCGCCGCGGATGTTCGGAGCAGTCAGCGCCCTGACCGCTCTCGTGAGCGGCGGGATCGCCTTCGGGCTGACTGGGATGGGAACGGTGGCCGCGCTCGCCGGAGGAGCAGGCGGGCTCGCTCCGTGGACCGCGCTCGGCTGGCGTGCGGCGCGCCGCCGCGCCGCGACCCGTCGCGCATGGCCGGATCTGGTCGACCACCTGGTGGCGGCGCTGCGGGCGGGCACGCCGCTCCCCGAGGCGGTCGGCGCGCTCGCCGATGTCGGCCCCGCTGGGACGGCCGCCGCGTTCTCGGGCTTCGCCGACGCCTATCGGGCCACCGCATCGTTCGGGGTCGCGGCGGACGAGTTGAAGGACCGACTCGCCGATCCGACGGCCGATCGCCTGGTCGAGATCCTCCGGATGGCGCGGAACGTGGGCGGTTCGGAGCTGCCGAGCGTGCTCCGGGCGCTCGCCGCGTCGCTCCGGCAGGAGAGCGCGGCCCGAGCGGAGGCCGAGGCGCGGCAGTCGTGGACCACCAACGGCGCGAAGCTCGGCGTGGCCGCGCCGTGGCTGGTCCTGCTCCTCCTGTCCACCAGGCCCGAGGCCGCTGCCGCGTACTCGTCGCCGGCAGGCGTCCTGCTCCTCGTGGGCGGCGCCGCGGTGTCCGCCGTCGCCTACCGCCTGATGCTCGCCATCGCGCGTCTGCCCGAGGACGGGCGGTGGTTCCGGTGACGCCCGTCGTCGGCCTCGCCCTCGCCCTCGGTGCGCTGCTCGGCGCCGGCGTATGCCTGACGGCGGCCGCGGTGCCCCGGGTCGGGCAGCTGGGTCTCGCGGCGCGCATCGCCCCGTATCTCGTCGACGTGTCCGAGGAGGCCCGGCGGCTCGTTCGCCGGCGCGAGGTCCGCGTCGGGGCCGTCGCCGGACCGGTGCTCGCGCTGGGACGGGCCGGCCTCGACCGGCTGCTCGGCGGGCGCGAGACGGTGGCGTGGCGCCTGCGCGCGGCCGGCTCACCGCTTCCCGTGGAGGGGCATCGATCCCGGCAGGTGCTCGCCCTGGCGGCCGGCGCGCTGCTGGGCGGACTCGTCGCGGTGATCCTCGCGCCGAGCGCCCTCTCCCCGACGGCCGTTGCCACTGCGGCTCCGTTGATGGGCGCAGCAGGGGGAGTGGCGAGCGTCGACGCTCTGCTCGCGCGGCGTGCTCGGATGCGGCTGGCCCGGATGACGGCGGAGCTGCCGACCGTGCTCGAGTTCGCGCTCCTCGCGCTCTCGGCGGGAGAGGGCATCTCCGACGCGCTGCGCCGCGTCTCGCGGGTCGGCTCCGGTGAGGTGTCCCGGGAGCTGAGCGCCGCGATGATTGAGGTGGACGCCGGCGTGCCACTGTCCGCCGCGCTCACCCGCCTCTCGCGCGAGCTGAGACTCCCGCCGTTGACCCGCGCCCTCGATCACCTGGTCGCCGGCCTCGACCGAGGCGCCCCGCTCGTGGAGGTCCTGCGTGCTCAGGCTGAGGACTGCCGGGAGGAGGCCCGACGCCGCCTGCTCGAGTCGGCGGGCCGCCGCGAGGTGCTGATGCTGGTGCCCCTGGTGTTCCTGATCCTGCCGGTGACCATAGCGATCGCGGTGTTCCCTGGCCTGCTCGTGCTGCAAACCGGGTTCTAGCGCGCCCCATTTCGTCAGCGCGGTACGAGGAGCGGAGCGGGTGATGCACAACCCGCGCTCGCCGTCACGCACCGCGCGGAATCGTGCACGTACCCCCTGCAGGGAACGTTTGAGAGGGCGAAAACGTTGGGTGGTGGGTGAGTGCGCCCAGGGCTCACACTCATCTCATGACCCGCACTCGCGCACTTCCAGCACGCGGTGCCGCACTCATCGGCGGCTTCCTCGTTCTCGCACTCAGCGGCTGCGCCGGCAGCGCGGGGCAGGGCGGCGCAGGCGGCATCGACGCGCCGCCTGCCATCCCGGCGGCGAATCCCGCGGCACCCGGACCGGTCGTCGGCCAGGGCACCGTTCTGCAGAAGGACGGCGAAGAGGCGATTCTGTGCCTCGGCGCCGTCATGGAGTCGTACCCGCCTCAGTGCGACGGCCCTCGGATATCCGGATGGGATTGGGCCGAGGTGGAAGGCGCCGAGTCGGCCTCCGGGGTCACCTGGGGCACCTACGCCGTGCAGGGCACCTGGGACGGCACCCTTTTCACGGGAACGCACCCTCCGATCATGCTCGCGCTGTACGACCCGATGCCGGTCGTGGATCCGTTCCAGGACCCGGCCAACGCCGGAGCGTCGACCGACGAGGAGCTCACGAGCCTGCAGGAGGAGGTGCACGACGACGATGTCGTGGAGGTCCTCTCCTCGTGGCCCGAGAACGGCTACCTGTTCGTGCACGTGATCTACGACGACGGATCGGTGCAGGCCTACTTCGACGAGCGCTACGGCGAGGATGTCGTGCAGGTCCGTTCCGCGCTTCGGGACCTCGAAGGGTAGGGACCGCGGGCAGTCGGTGCTCAGGCGCACCAGAAGGCGTGAGCCGGCACATGGGTACACCGCAGTCGGCGCGCCGTAGCCTTCAAGGGTGGCCGAGAGCGCGCGCGTCGATGTGTGGCTGTGGGCGGTGCGTGCCTACAAGACCCGCTCCCTCGCCACTGCCGCGTGCAAGGCGGGGCATGTTCAGGTGAACGGGGAGCGCGCGAAGCCCGCGCAGGTGGTCCGGGTCGGCGACGAGGTCCGGGTGCGCGGCGCCTACGAGCGGGTGCTCGGCGTCCGCGGGATCCTGCTCAAGCGGGCTTCGGCTCCGGTCGCTGCAGAAGCGGTCGACGACCGGACGCCGCCGCCCCCGCCCAAGGCCGAGCGGCCCCTCGACGTGCTGCGGGACAGGGGCACCGGTCGCCCGACCAAGCGGGACCGCCGGGACATCGAGCGGCTCCGCGGGCACTGACGCGCGGCGGACCCGGCGAAACCGGGTCGGAAGCGGGATCAGACCGGGCTGTGCGTCCGGACCGGTTGGGTGCCGACGTCCTCGGCCGGCACCTCGGGCGACTGCCCGTCGCGGCGCCGCCGGAGCAGGACCAGCGGGGTCGCCACGGCGGCGGCGAGGAGCACCAGCACGAGCGCGAGCAGTGTGACGAACGCCGGGGTGGGCAGCGGCACGGGCGCGAACGCCCAGTCGAACGAGCCGGGGGACGGCACCTCGAGCAGGGCCTCCGGCACCGTCGACACCGTGACGCCGCCGGCGACCGAGGGGTCCGGGAGGAACGCGACGAGCACCGTGTACTCCCCGCCCGGCGACAGTTCGGCGTCGACGGGGACGCTGATCGCCTCCTCCGCGTCGACGGTGTCGGGGTGCGTGATGGTGGTGGCGTAAGCCTCCTCGCCGGCTGCATCCTGCACGGCGATCGTCCACGACCCGGGCGGCTGCGTGCCGGTCTTCTCGACCCACGTGCCGCCGAGGCGCAGCTCGACCGCGGCGGGGTCGGACGCGGTGGCGGGCTGGGAGACGCGGGCGCGCGGCTCGACGGTGAGGGCGCCGACGGCGAGAGTCGCCGACGCGTCGGTCTGGCTGGTCTGCAGCCCCGAGCCGGCGGCGGGCTGGAAGACGGCGGAGATCGCGTAGGTGCCCGCGGACAGCGGCGGCTGATCATCCGGGTCGCTGATGTAGGCGACGCCGCCCGCCTGGATCGGGACGTCCTCGAGAAAGACGCCGGCGACGCCGCTGACATAGACGTCGATCACGCCGGACACCGGGTCGACCGGGGCGCCGGTCCTGTCGACGGTGACGCTAGCCTGCACCAGCCAGTCGCCCCCGAAGTCGATGGCGCCGAGATCGGTGCTGTCCAGGGCGACGCTCGTCTCGGCGAGTTCGACGGCCGCCACGGGCGACGGCGTGAGCAGCGCGAGTCCCGCCCCGGCCACGACGGCTGCGGCGCACAGGGTGCGGACGCGGCGCTCAGCCACGGCGGCCTCCTTCCAGGATGGGGATCGAGTCGGTAGGCGGCTCCACCGAGTGCGGTGACGGCGCAGGAGCTCCGCCCGGGGACGGCGTCGCCCAGCCGGCCGAGGCGCGCGCTGCGGGAAGCGGTGCGGCCGGCGCCGATGCCGCGGTCTCGAACTCGGCGAGCTCTCGCGGGGAGCGGAGGCGCAGGAACGTGACGACGAGGCCGGCGATCCCGGCGAGCGCCAGGAGGCCGAGCAGGAGCAGGGACCAGAGCGGCACGGTGTCCACGACGGGCTCGGGGTTCGGAGCGGGCTCCGCCCCCTCGTCGACCGGGGCCGGCGCGGGGGCGACCGCGGAAGCCGAGGTGAACGACACACCGTCGGCGCCCGTCACCTCGAAGTCGGCCGCGCTGTCGCCGGAGGGAGTGAAGGTGGCGGTGCCGGTGAAGGTGCTTCCGGCGGGCACGCCCTGCCAGAGCGCGGACACCAGAGGCGCACCCCCCGCCTCGACAGGGATCTCGGTGCGGAAAGCCTCGGTTCCGTTCGCATCGCTGACCGCGAAGGCCCAGGTGCCGGCGGGCAGCTGGGGATCGGTCCGGGAAGCCCACGGCTGCGGCACGAGCTCATCGATGAACCGCCCCGAGAGTCGGCCGGTAACGAAGGCCTGGTCGGCTGAGACGGGGTCCGCCTCCACGCGCATATCCACCGCGAGCTTGGCGGGCGCAACCCGGATCGTCGCTGTGTTGGTGGAGGTGCCCGCGTAGTGGATCCCGGCCTCCCACCGCTGGTCCATCGAAGCGGTCAGCACATGCTCCCCCGCGGAGAGGGGCGCGTCCAGCATGTACGAGTCGAGGCTTGCCGCCGGGTCGCCCTGCTTCCACGCCCCCTCCCAGATGTACGTCTCGGCCAGCACTCCGCCGGTGAAGGAGTCGGTGATGGTGAGGTAGGGCTGGAAGCAGCAGCCCGGGCGCGGGTCGGCGTCGAGCTGGTAGAACCACGGCTCTCCGTATTCCACGTCCACAACGGTCGGATCCCGGAACGAGATGTACATGGGCTGCTCCTGGTCCTCGGCGGCGGCCGGAACGGCCGGCAGGAGGGGGATCAGCACGGCGACGAGCGCTGCTGCGAATGCAGTCCATCGCCCTGTTCGCGATGGAACCCGCTCGCTCCGGTGCCTCATGAGAGGGAAGCTAGCGGGTCACCGGGGGCGGGCAGCGAAGGCGCGCGCACCAGCACCTGCTCGGGGCTGCCCCGTCACCGCCCGGGGACGCGGTTCCAGCTGACGATGACCCGGCGGCCGTGCTCGAACCCCAGCACGCTGATCGCGGCGGTGTCGAGCGCGAGAAGCCTGCCGTCGGGCACGTCGAGTCCCAGCCACACGGCTGCGAGCGCGCGGAGGAAGTGGCCGTGCGAGAAGAGGAGCACTCGCTCGCTGCCCTCGAGGGTCGGTTCGATCCTGTCGCACACGGCACGCGCCCGGCGCTGCACGTCGGCGGCTGTCTCGCCCGGGGTGTCGCCGGGTGGCACACCGTCGGCCCAGATGGTCCAGGAACCGCCGCGCTGCTCGCGGATCTCGGCACTCGTGATGCCCTCGTAGCCGCCGTAGTCCCACTCGGCGAGGTTCTCGTCGGTCGCCGCCGCGGGGAATCCGGCGAGACGGGCGGTCTCCCGCGCCCGGCTGAGCGGACTGGTGAGCACGAGACCGAACGGGATGCCCGCGAGAGCCTGCCCCACGAGCTCCGCCTTGTACTCGCCCGCCTGGGTGAGCGGGATGTCGGTGAGCCCTGTGTGCCTTCCGGTCCTGCTCCAGTCGGTCTCGCCGTGGCGGACCAGCACCACCCTGGGATCGTCCGGGCCGTGCCCTGTGTGCGGCGGGATCGCCATGCATCCTCCTCGTGCTTCCGGCCGATCGACCGGCCCCCAGTCTGCCCGTGAACGGCGGGCGCACGAGAAGAGGAGCCGCCGACCCGGAGGTCGACGGCTCCTCTTTCGCGTGGTCAGCGGCTCACTTGCCGCTCTTGCCCTTGCCGCTGTTCGCGCTCCCCGAGCCCGAGTCGGACGAGCCCGAGCCGGACGAGTCGGAGTCCGAGTCGTCGTCGCTGTCGTCGTCGGAGTCGCCGGAGGCGTCATCATCGGAGTCGTCGAGGTCCGAGGGCGAGTCGGCGCCCGAGTCGTCGGCCTCGTCCGCGTCCTCGTGGCCGGACTTGCCCGAGTGGGCTGCGTCGCGGACGATCTCGCCGCGCTTCTCGCCCGGCTCCAGGTCCCGGTGGGCCGCTTCGGTGACGGCCTGGGCGTGCGCCGTCTTCGGGCCGGAAGCGTCGTCCTCGGCGGGCACGACCACCTCGTCGCCGGTGCCGTCCTCGACGACGGGCTCCTGGGTTCCGTCCGGAACGGTTCGCTCTCCCTCGGTCTCGGAGTCGGCGCCCTCGGTCGGCTCGGGCGTCGGCGTCTCGACCGGCGTGACGGCGTCGTCGTAAGCGGACTGCACGGCGGGCGGCAGCACCCCGGCCGCCCCCGCGCCGACGGTGCCCGCTGTGGCGGCCACGGCGACGGCCGCGCCTCCGATCGCGAGCTTGGCGACCAGTCCGAGTCCGGTGAACCAGCTGAAGAACATTCGTTTCCCCCTTGCCGGAAGCTCCGCGCTGCGCGCGAGGACTTCCGTCCCCTGTGCCGGCAGACCCCCTGCCGGCTCCGAGATCCAGGCCACGCGTTCGGTGTCCAGTCGAGCCGCCAGCCCGGCCGACGGCCGGGGCGGGGTCTCGAAGGAGGAGAGCCGCAGGGAGTCGACGACGGCCGCGAGCTCCTCGAGTTCCGCGCGCCTCTGCGGGGCGCGACCCTCGAGGACCGCACGGATGTCGGCGTCCGACAGCTGCTTCTTCCTCATCTCACTCCTCGCTATCGCTGAAGGGCCCGAAAGGGGTACGGGTCCTGTCGATCTTTCTTCGAAGCGCCTCGAGCCCCCGCCGCTGAAGCGCTTTGACGGCGCCCGGGCGCTTGCCGAGGATCCGGGCGATCTCCTCGACGGTGAGGTCGCCGAGGATGCGCAGCACGAGGACGTCGCGCTGGTCGGGCGCGAGGGACTCGAGCAGGCGTTCGGCTGCCGCGTCGCCGATGCGGCCCAGCGCCTCGTGCTCTGCACTCTCCGAGTTGCGCGGGTCCGTTTCGGCCGTCCACTCGACGGCCGTCCCGCGCCTCGACCGCCGCCGCAGGTCGTCTACCAGGCGCCGGTAGGCGATGGTGAAGACGAAGGAGCGCAGCTCCGCCCGGCCGCCCACGAATCCGGGCAGTGCGTCGAAGACTGTGAGGAAGACCTCGCTGGTGAGGTCCTCCGGCTCGGCGGCGCCACGGGCACGCAGGAAGGCGTGCACGGCGGGGGAGAGCTCCAGCCACAGGTCGCTGAGCGCCCACGCCGCGCCGACCCGTGCCGCATCCAGCACGGCCTCGGACGGTTCGCTCGCGATTCCCGCGTCGGTGTCCGTCATGCCGAGCAGTATCTTGACGCTCGAGCGGATTACGGGCCCGACGCGCGGCGCTCAGTCGAGTGCGGCTAGAAGGTCCCTCTCCTCGTCGTCGGTCAACCCGGCCCCCGTCCCCGGTGGACCGGCGGCCA
>DATCMN010000410.1:0-2150 GCA_036563405.1 Naasia sp.
GGATCGTCACCGACTCGAAGTCAGAGGACGTCTGGACCTCCATCCACCTGCACGAGCGCGGCTGGCGGTCGATCTACATCCCCATGACGCTCGCCGTCGGCGACGCGCCCGAGACCATCGAGGCCTACAGCAAGCAGCAGCTGCGCTGGGCCACCGGCGGCTTCGAGATCCTCTTCCAGCACAACCCGTTCAGCCGCAAGCGCACGCTCACCATGGATCAGCGCCTGATGTACATGGTGACGGCCACCCACTACCTGACCGGCCTCGCCCCGCTGCTGCTCCTGCTCGTGCCGCCGATGGAGATCTTCTTCGACCTCCGGCCGATGAACCTCGACATCTCGATCGGCCAGTGGCTGCTCTACTACTGCGGGTTCTACGTGCTGCAGATCGTGCTCGCGTTCTTCACGCTCGGGTCGTTCCGCTACGAGGTGCTGATGCTCGCGACCGTGTCGTTCCCGATCTACGTCAAGGCGCTGAGCAACGTCATCGCGGGCAAGGACGTCGCCTGGAACGTGACGGGGCGGAAGGGCGAGCGCAAGTCGCCGTTCAACTTCATCATCCCGCAGATGCTGTTCTTCCTCTTCCTGGCCCTCACCAGCATGGTCGCGATCTGGCGGGACACCGACAACGGCGTGCTCACCCTCGCCACCATCTGGAACCTGCTGAACACGGCGATCCTCGCCTCCTTCCTCATCGTCGCCGGGTTCGAGGCCCGCCGATTCCGGCTCGAGCGGAAGGCGGCCTCCCGGCCGTCCGTCGCCGTGCCGGCCGCGCCGGTTCCCGAAGCGGCCCCTCTCCGCACCGTCGTCGCCCGCCCCGCCCCCCGGGTCGGCGAGGCCTTCGCCCGCGGCCGCACCTACAGCCCGACCGAGACCACGACCGTGGGCATCGTCGGCATGGTCGAGACCGCCGAATCCCTCCTCCTCCGCCGGAACGAGGAGCGCGCCGAAGCGCGTTCCGAGCACCAGCTCACCGATCAGAAAGTGGCGTCATGACCTGGCTCAGCCGCATCAAGCTCTTCCTCGGCTCGATCGCCGTCTTCGCGATCGTCACCGCCTCCACCCTGCTGTTCACGCAGCGCCAGTCCGAGGTGGCGAGCGCCTCCGCCGACATCACGGCCGACTCCTACGCGATCGGCACGGATTACGGCGGAACGGTGGTCACCCAGAACGTGGGCGTCGGCGACACCGTCGCGGCAGGCCAGGAGCTGTTCGCCATCCAGAGCCTGTCCCTGCTGCAGGACCTGCGCGACCAGGCCATCTCGTTCGACACAGCGGCGTACTACGTGACCCCGGACGGTCTGATGGTCTTCCGTGCGACAGTCGCCGGGACGGTCTCCGAAGTGGGCACCAAGCTGGGCGACTTCGTCCAGGCCGGGACCGATCTCGCGGTGATCGACCGCACGGATGCGCTCTACGTGGTGGGCGACTACCTGCTGACGCCGCGCGACTACGAGCGCATCGAGGACGGCGCAGAGGTCGACATCATGCTGCCCAACCGGACCATCCTCCCCGGCACGGTCGAGCTCATCCAGGTGAGCACCACCGACGGGCAGGCGCAGGCCCAGATCAAGGTGACGAGCGACGAGCTCGTCCACGGAGCCGCGAACGGCCTCGTCTCCCCCGGCACCCCCGTCACGGCCACCCTGCACCTGCGGGACGACGGCCCCCTCGCCGGCGTTCGCGACGCCGCGTTCGACTTCCTGCAGCAGATCGGACTCTGACCATCGCCTCCTCCCGACGCCTCCTCGCCCCCCTCGTGACCGTCGCCGCCGGAGCCCTGCTCCTCGCCGGCTGCTCCACCGCCTCCTCCGAGGCCGGCACCACTCCGACCCCGGCCACCGGGAGCACGCGCGCCCCGAGCGACATCCCCGCGCTCATCGGTGATCTCGTGCAGCGGTCGGTGGCGCCCACCCCGCCGATGCGGCTCGCGGACGGGCTGCTTCCGCCGACGAACAAGTGGTTCTCCGGGCTCGTGTTCGGCGAGGCCGCCCAGCCGGTGTTCCCCTTCCCGATCCGCTACGCGCCCACGCCGACCGGCTTCGCCGCCTCCCTGCCGGGCACCGAGGACTCCGCGAACGCCATCCTGTCGACCGCCGGCACGCCGGTGAGTGTCGACCTGGGGGCCACCTCGGCGCTGGTCAGCCGGTA
>DATCMN010000411.1:0-5858 GCA_036563405.1 Naasia sp.
TGGCGGGCACCGACAGGTCGGCGAGGCCGCCGCAGACAGCCACGAAGGTCATGCCGAGGGCGACCAATCCGACCGCCGCATTGGCGTTCACCACGTTGACGAGGTTCGACACGGTGAGGAACGACGGTGAGGCGAGTGTGCCGATCACGAGGAGCGCGACGATGGCGATGGGGATGCTGAGCCGCGTGAAGAGGGTGCCGGGCGTCCGCTGCGACCGGGGAAGCGCGGTCTGCACGGCGCTCATGCCGCCACCTGCCCGGTGGCCGCGCGCATGACGCTCTCCTCATCGGCGTCCCCGCGGGAGATCTCGGCGACGAGGTTCCCCTCATGCAGCACGAAGATCCTGTCGCACACGGCGAGGAGTTCCGGCAGCTCGGAGCTGATCATGAGCACACCGCCGCCGGAGCGGGCGAACTCACCGATGATCTCGTGGATGTCCGCCTTGGCGCCCACATCGACTCCCCGGGTCGGCTCGTCGAGGATCAGCAGCTTCGGCTTCGACAGCAGCCACTTGCCGAGCACCACCTTCTGTTGATTGCCGCCGCTGAACGCGTTGAGCGGCCGTTCGATCTGCGGCGGGTTGACCTTCAGCCGGTCCGCCAGCTCCCGGACTATCGCCCGCTCTCGCTTGCCGAAGATGAGCAGGGCGTCGGTGATCCGCGCGATCACGGGAAGGGTGAAGTTCTCCCGCACCGAGAGGGCGGGGATGATGCCCTGCGCCTTGCGGTCCTCGGGGACGAGCGCGATGCCCGCCGCCATGGCCTGCCGGGGGCTCCGTACGCTGACCGCGCGCCCACCGAGCTCGATCTGCCCGGAATCGATCGGGTCGAGCCCGAAGATGGCGCGGGCGACCTCGGTGCGGCCCGAGCCGACCAGCCCGGCGAGGCCGACTATCTCGTTCTCGCGCACGTCGAGGCTGACGTCCTCGAACTGGCCGGCCCTGCTGATCGACGTGACGGTGAGCACGGGCGCCCCGAGCTGGAGGTCGAGCTTGGGGAACATCTCGCTGAGGTCGCGGCCCACCATCAGCCGGACCATCTGGTCGGGGGTGATCCCTTCGACATCGCGGGTCTCGATGTGCCTGCCGTCGCGGAGGACCGTGACGCGGTCGCCGATCTCCATCACCTCCTGCAGCCGGTGGCTGATGTAGATGACGGCGATGCCGGCCTGCCGCATGCGACCGATGACGGAGAAGAGGACGCGGGTCTCCTTCTCGCCGAGGGACGACGTCGGCTCGTCGAAGACGACGATCGAGGGCTTGTCCGCGACGACCTTGGCGATCTCCACCAGCTGCTGCTGGCTGATCGACAGATTGCCGAGCCGGGCACCCGGATCGATGTCTGCGTCGAGTTCGTCGAGCACCGCCTTCGCGCGGGCGGTGACCGCGGGATAGTCGACGAACGGGCCGCGCTTGGGCATCCCGCCCAGGCTGATGTTCTCGGCGACGCTGAGGTCGGGCACCAGATTGAGCTCCTGGTAGATCATGCCGATCCCCCGGTCGATGGCCTCGCGCGGGGTCCAGTGGCCGACGGGCTCCCCACCGATCTCGATCTCCCCCGAGTCGGGCTGGTAGAACCCCGCGAGGATCTTCATGAGGGTCGACTTGCCGGCGCCGTTCTCGCCGACGATTGCGTGCACCTCGCCGGCGCGCACCTCCAGGTTCACGTCCTGCAGGGCCTTGACGCCGGGGAACGACTTGGAGATGCCCGTCATGCGCAGGGCGAGCCTCTGGTCCGTCACCGCGATCCTCCGGGTGTCTCGGGAGCGGTTCCCCGGGTGAGCCGGAGAGCGAGCCGGTAGGAGGCGCTCGCGCCGGGGGCCAGGGTGGGCAGCGCGCCGGCCGCGCGGGCATCGGCACGGCCGAAGTGCGGGGTGTTCGACGGCTCGATGCCGAGGGCGTAGTGGCCCTGCCCGGTCATCTTCCATTCGGACAGGCCGGGAAGGCTGCCCGCGTCGAAGGTGAGGACGAAGGTCAGTCCGAGGCGCGTGTTTCCCACGCGCACCGTCACGGACCCGTCGGAATCGAAGGTGTGCATGAACACCTGCTCACGGAAGCCGGGGATCGGGGCGGGGATGGTGTTCCACTCCGCGGCACCCGCCTCCGCGTCGGCGTCGCGGGCACGCACGTCGTCCGAGGGGATCTCCACGACGGTGCCCTCATCGAGCAGCGGCCAGCCGAGGTTCAGGTGGTACAGCACCATGTGCGGCACTTCGGCGAAGCCCTCGTTGGTCACCTCGTCCTCGATCAGGAGGAGGTCCGAGCCGAGGGGCGAGCTGATCCGCCTGCGGAGCACGAGGTTCTCGGCGAAGACCCCGGTCTGCCGGACGATGCCCTCGAGGACCACCTCGGCGTCCGTCGTCTCGGCGCGCGTGACGCGGGCCGGCGTGGAGCCGACGCGCCCGTGCTGACCCCAGCTGCCGTCGGCGTCGCTCCCGGCAGGGCCGTAGGCGTCGAGTCCGCAGGTGGCGAGCAGTCCGCCGCCGAAGGTGCGCAGCCAACCGCCGCCTTCGCGCTCCGCGAGAGCGGGCGCCGCCATGCCCGGCGGGGACAGCCAGGCCACGGGGACACCGTCGACTGTCACCCGCCCGAGGTCGAGGGCACGATCCGGGTGGACCTCGATCTCGAGTCCCCCGCCGTTCACCAGCCGGACCCGGCGGGCGCCCCGCTCCGGGCCGTCGTCCTCGGTGAAGCTGTCCACCCGGGCGACCTGCGCGAGCGACCCCAGCCGCTCGAGCAGGGCCGCCCCGTCAGCTCCGAAGGCTCGCGGCATTACAGTCCCAGTTCCCGGTTGCGGGGGCCGAAGTGCTTGAGGATCACGAGGTCGTCCGTAGCGCTGCGGTTCTCGATGCGCACCCCGGCGCGGGCGGCGCCCTCGGAGACGAAGAACTCGTCCTCGCTGAGCTGGCCGTAGCGGATGAGCGTCGCCGCCTTCACCTCGTGCGAGCCGAGCGAGCCGGCGCCCTGCACCACGATGACCCCGTACGCGTCGTCGTCGGTGATCGTGACGGTCCGGCCGGGCGCGACGACCAGTTCCTTGGCGCTGAAGTAGGTGGAGCGGAAGACGATCCACGACTCCGTGAAGCCGGCACCCTGCTCGGCGGCGCTGCGCTCGGTGGCGTACGGCCGCATGAACCTGTTCGTGACGAACATCGGGTCGACGTTCTTCTCCCAGTCGAGGAGCTCGATGATGAAGTCGAAGTCGCCCTGCCGGTCGGCGGGGACGTCCTTCCAGAGCAGCTCCTCCGGCACCTCCCGGTTGTTGCTCCACGACTCGCACATGCAGAACACGTCGCAGGCGGCCTGCGGCTCGTAGGTGCAGACGCTCGCCGGGGCGTGCAGGACACCGCCCGGGATGTCCCACCCGGTGCCGAGCTGGGTGCGGTAGCCGCGAGCCAGGTCGGTGATCCGGTTGTCGCCGCCCTTGCGGAAGCCGAGCAGCTTCTCCTTGATCTGCTCCGGGGTGACCTCCGGCTGCAGGCCGAGGAACGAGATCGGCTGGTCGCCGAGGTGGTTGTTCATGTGCGGCGAGTAGTAGTACGCCTCGGGCTTGCCCGGCTTGTCGACCAGCGCAGCGTGCTCGTCCCGGTGGTGGACGTGGAAGGGAAGCGCCTGCTGGTTGTCGAAGAACTTGGAGTACATCGGCCACTTCTGGTGCTCCGACCAGAGCCGCTCGCCGATGAGCTCGGCCTTGTGGTGCCCGACGAAGTCGTCGAACGGGAGGAGCGCGCCCTCGGGGTCGACTACCAGGCTGAGTCCCTCGTACGCGCCGGTGCCGGGACCATTGTCGGCCCGGATGGCGGAGGAGAGCCAGCGCTCGTCGACGCCGCCGCGGCCCTGGCCGAAGGGGAAGTAGTCGTCCGGGTGGAGGCGGATGCGCCGGCCCGGGGTGCAGAACGCGCGGGGAACCCACGCAGGCGCGAGCCGGACGATGCCGGACCCGGCGTCGAGCGCCCGGTCCATCGCCGTCGCCTCGGCGGACACCTTGCCGTATGCGGACTCGCTCATCCCGACCTCTCCGTCGAACCGCGGCTCTCCGGAGGAGTGGCCGCATTGCCATCTGGGTTCAATGAACCTTTTGGCAAGTTACACCCGACCCCGCAGTCCGGTCAACTGAACCTCTGGCGCGTCGCGGTGAAACGTCCGAATAGCATGGGGACCCCTGCGGGAAGGCGGTCGGAATGGCAACGGGCGGATCGCTGCGCGCCGAGGAGCGCCGCTCGCACCTCCTCGCGACACTCCGTGACGCGGGGCGCATCGAGGTGGAGCAGGCCGCGGCCCTCCTCGACGTCTCGGCCATGACGGTCCGGCGCGATCTCGAGGACTTGGAGACCGAAGGACTAGTCCGCCGGGTGCGCGGCGGCGCCGTGCCGAGCCTCTCCCCCCGGCCGTTCGGCGAGCGCAAGACAGAGGGTGCCGCGGCCAAGGCGCTCATCGCCGACAAGGCGCGGACGCTGGTCCCCGCCTCCGGTGCTGTGGCGATGGACGCCTCGAGCACCGTCGGCACACTGGCGGCCCGACTGCCCGCCACGGACGGACTCGTGGTGACGACCAACTCCCACGAGAACTTCCTGACCCTCACCGCCGGCCGGGGCAGCGGCGTCACCGCGATCCTCACCGGCGGCGAGCTCGAGGAGTCCACCGGGAGCCTCGTGGGCGAAGTCGCCTGCCGCGGAGCCGGTGCCTTCGCCTACGACAGGTTCTTCTGCTCCGCCGGCGCCGTGGACCCGGCGTGGGGAGCATCCGAGGTGTCGATCCGCGAAGCGGAGGTGAAGCGGGTGATGAGCACGCACGCCCTCGAGACGATCCTCTGCGTCGACTCGTCGAAGCTCGGGCGGCGCTCGCAGGCGCTGAGCGTCACCTTCTCCGAAGTCGATGTGCTCGTCACCGAACTGGAGCCGCTCGACGCCCGCCTCGACGCCTACCGCGACCTCGTGCGACTGCTGTGAAGTAGTTGTTTGATAATGTTCGTTCTTGTTATACCGTGGCTCCGTCCCCGCCATCCGGGGTTCGAGGAGGAACGTTGACCAATCCCACCGTCGCGGCACTGATCGCCCGCTCGAACCGGCTGGGTGCGGACCCCCGGAACACGAACTACGCGGGCGGCAACACGTCCGCGAAGGGCACCGACACCGACCCGGTGACGGGCGAGCAGGTCGAGCTGATGTGGGTCAAGGGCTCGGGCGGCGACCTCGGCACGCTCACCGAGCCCGGCCTCGCCGTGCTGCGCCTCGACCGCCTGCGTGCGCTCACGGGCGTGTACCCGGGCGTCGAGCGCGAGGACGAGATGGTCGGGGCGTTCGACTACACGCTGCACGGCAAGGGCGGCGCCGCGCCGTCCATCGACACCGCCATGCACGGCCTGGTCGACGCCGCCCACGTCGACCACCTGCACCCCGACTCCGGCATCGCGATCGCCACCGCAGCGGACGGCAGGGCGCTGACCGAGCGGATCTTCGGCGGCAGGGTGCTCTGGGTGCCGTGGCGCCGCCCGGGCTTCCAACTCGGTCTCGACATCGCCGCGCTCAAGGAGGGGAATCCCGACGCGATCGGCTGCATCCTCGGCGGTCACGGCATCACCGCCTGGGGCGCCACCAGCGAGGAGGCGGAGGCGAACTCGCTGGAGATCATCGCGACCGCCGAGCGGTTCCTCGCCGAGCACGGGCGGAAGGACCCGTTCGGCGAGCCCCTCGAGGGCTTTTCGGCGCTGCCCGCCGAGGAGCGCCGCACGAAGGCCGCCGCTCTCGCCCCCACGCTCCGCGGTCTCGCATCGCACGACCGCCCGATGGTCGGGCACTTCACCGACGCCGCCGTGGTCCTCGACTTCCTCGCCCGCGCGGAGCACCCGCGGCTCGCCGCG
>DATCMN010000436.1:0-1606 GCA_036563405.1 Naasia sp.
GAGGAGGTCCGGGTCGGGGGCGGGCAGGACGGCGTCGTCGTCCAGGCTGTTGCGGGCGTCCTCGCCGCGCAGGATCGACAGGACCTGCATCTCGCTGTCGTCCGATTCGAGGAGGTGCTCGACCACGCGGGCCCGCTCCTCCCGCTCGGCGGCGAGGACGGCGTCGCGCCGTCGTCTGCGCGCAGGCGCCTCCGGATCGCCGATGCGCTGCCGGGCCGCATCGAGGAGTGGCAGATCCGCGGTCGTCCACTCCCGCGGATGGGGCCGGAGCAGGATGCGCCTCTCCCCCGCGCTGAGCTGCGGCGCGCACGCGGAGAGGTAGGCCGGCACCGACAGCAGGTCGGCGACCACACCGGCGGGATCGAGCAGGGGCCACGCACGAGTGAACGCGCGCGTCAGCTCCTCGCTCTGCGCCAGCCAGCGTCGGAGGACCGTTGGGGGCACCCCCTCCTCGTCGAACTTGTCGACGAGGATCTGCACGAGCTCCTCCCATACCTGGTCCCGGGCGTCGTTGTGAGTGCTGCCGGGCTCGGCGGACTCGAAGGCCTCGGCCCACTCGGCGGCGGTCAGCTGCACATCGGTCCACGGCGTCTCGATCGTGAGCGCCTGGGCCGGCGGCTGCTCGTGCAGGCGCACGGCCGTCCCGACCGCGGCCACGAGCGTCGCCGACGACTTGAGGCGCGCCACCTCCGAGTCGGCCTCTTCGCCGGTCGAGGCGCCTTCGGGAACCAGGTCGCGCAGCGTGCAGGTGCGGACGGTCTCCTCACCGAGGCTCGGCAGCACGTCGGCGACATAGGCGAGGTAGGGCTCGTGCGGACCGACGAACAGGATGCCGCCGCCTCTGGCGAGCCGCGGATCCGAGTAGAGGAGGTAGGCCGCGCGGTGCAGGGCGACCACCGTCTTGCCGGTTCCCGGTCCGCCGTCGACGACGAGCGCGCCGCGCGAGCCGGTCCGGATCACGGCATCCTGGTCGGCCTGCAGCGTGCCGAGGACGTCCCGCATCCGCGTCGAGCGGGAGCCGCCGAGGGTCGCGAGGAACGCCGACTGATCGTCGAGCGACGCTGTCGACTCGATCCCCTCCAGCCCGAACACCTCGTCCCAGTAGTCGGCGATCCGGCCTCGGGCCCACCTGTACCGGCGGCGGCTCCGCAGGCCCATCGGGTTCCCGTGGGTGGCGCCGTAGAACGGCTCGGCGGCCGGTGACCGCCAGTCGACGAGCAGGCGCCCGCCATTCCCGTCGGTCAGCCCGATCCGGCCGACGTAGATCGGCTCGCCGCCATCGTCGGGCACCATCCGACCGAGGCAGAGGTCGAGGCCGTAGCGCCGCAGCGTGCGCAGCCGGGCGCTCAGGCGGTGCACCTCCAGGTCGCGATCGAGCGCCGCCTGGCCCTCCCCCGCGTGCGCCCTGCGCTCGGCGGCGAGGCGCTCGGAGAGCTCGTCGATCGAGGACCGCAGGCTGAGCCCGAGGCGGGTGAAGTGCTGCTGATCGCTGCCGATCAGGTCGGGATCGGCTTTGGCGGCGAGGTGGGCGGGAAGGTCGAAGACACCGGGAATGGGGGGCACGGTCGACGATTCTGGGGGCGCACCGGGGGCTGGCGGCAAGCCC
>DATCMN010000446.1:0-3694 GCA_036563405.1 Naasia sp.
CAGTGGTGGAAGCTGAGTACCGCATCGAGCACGACACGATGGGCGAGGTGCGGGTGCCGAAGAGCGCCCTGTACGCCGCGCAGACGCAGCGGGCGGTCGAGAACTTCCCGATCTCCGGCACCCGTCTCGAGGACGCGCAGATCATCGCACTGGCGCGCATCAAGCGCGCGGCCGCGATCGTCAACGGCGAGCTCGGCGTCGTGACGCCCGAGATCGCCTCGGCGATCGTCGCCGCCGCCGACAGACTGATCGCCGGCGAGCACCTCGATCAGTTCCCGATCGATGTCTACCAGACCGGGAGCGGCACCTCCTCGAACATGAACATGAACGAGGTGCTGGGCGCACTCGCGACGGACTCCCTGGGCGGGGCCGTGCACCCGAACGACCACGTGAACGCCTCCCAGTCGTCGAACGACGTGTTCCCCACCTCCGTCCACGTCGCCGTCACCGAGGCACTCCTGCGCGAGCTGCTCCCCTCCCTCGAGCACCTCGCCGAGGCGCTCGAGAAGAAGGCGGAGCTGTGGAAGGCGGTCGTGAAGTCGGGGCGCACGCACCTGATGGACGCGACTCCCGTCACCTTCGGCCAGGAGTTCGGCGGCTACGCCCGCCAGATCCGCCTCGGCATCGAGCGGGTCTCCGCGGCCATCCCCCGCGTCGCCGAAGTGCCGCTCGGTGGCACCGCGACGGGCACCGGGATCAACACCCCGGCCGGCTTCCCGCAGCGCGTGATCGCCGTCCTCGCCGAGGACACCGGACTGCCGATCACTGAGGCACTCGACCACTTCGAGGCGCAGGGCGCACGCGACGCCCTCGTCGAGGCGTCCGGTGCGCTGCGCGTCCTCGCCGTCAGCCTGACCAAGATCTGCAACGACATCCGCTGGATGGGCTCGGGCCCGAACACCGGCCTCGGCGAGCTGCACATCCCCGACCTGCAGCCGGGCTCCTCGATCATGCCGGGCAAGGTGAACCCGGTGATCCCGGAGGCCGTCCTCATGGTGACCTCGCGCGTGGTCGGCAACGACGCGACCATCGCCTGGTCCGGCGCGTCCGGGTTCTTCGAGCTCAACGTCGCCATCCCGGTGATGGGCACCGCCCTGCTCGAGTCGATCCGCCTGCTCGGCAACGCCTCCCGGCTGCTGGCCGACAAGACCGTCGACGGGCTCGAAGTCAACGTGGAGCGCGCCCGCGCCCTTGCCGAGTCCTCCCCCTCCATCGTCACCCCGCTCAACCGCGTGATCGGCTACGAGGCGGCGGCGAAGGTCGCGAAGCACGCGGTCGCCCAGGGCATGACGATCCGCGAGGCGGTCGTCGACCTGGGCTACGTGGAGCGCGGCGAGGTGACCGAGGAGCAGCTCGACACGGCCCTCGACGTCCTCTCGATGACCTCCCCCGGCTGACCCGATCGAGTACGTTCCCGCTCGGAAGGTGCGCTCCGCCGTACAGTCCGAGCCGGACCGCACTACTCGAGGAGCGGGCCGGCCCTGGTGCTCAGCCCGCGAGCAGCAGTGCGCCCCAGAAACCGAGGAGCAGGAACGGCCCGAAGGCGAGCCGGCCGGCCCGGCCGCGGCGCAGCAGGACCCCGACGGAGGCCAGGCCGCCCGAGCCGAAGGCGAGGAGCAGCGCGAGGAACGGTGCGTCAGGAGCGGCCTCGCCCAGGAGGAGCCCGAGGACGCCGGCGAGCTTCACATCGCCCATCCCCATCCCGCCGGCTGCCGACAGGAGCAGGAAGAGGAGGAGCGACACTCCCCCGGCGGTCAGAGCGGAGACGAGCGCCTCGCCACCTAGTGCGGCGTCGGCTGCGAGGACGACGGCCGCGACGGGGTAGCCCGGCAACGTCAACGCGTCCGGGAGCCGGTGCTCGCGGAGGTCGATGCGGACCAGCTCCGGTGTGACGGCCGCCAGGTAGAGCGCGCCGAGCAGAGCCGGCGACGGCCCCGTCACGACGGCGGCGGTTCCGGCGAGGAGCAGCGCGACAGGCACCTGCCACACGAGCATCGAGGCCAGCCATGGGCTCCCACCTCGAGGGAAGGGCGCCTGGACGGCGGAGGCGGAAGCGGAATGCACAGCGCGAGGCTAGAGGCGCGGAGACTGCCGTCGCGCGGGCTCTCCCCAGGCCCCGAACGCGCGTTGCCCGGTTCTGCTGCAGATTCGGGCGAAGAGGCAGCAGAACCGGGCAACTCAGCGATAAGGGGTCAGGCCAGCTCGTTCGACTCCAGCATCTCGGTGACGAGGGCGGCGATCGCGCTGCGCTCGGACCGGGTGAGGGTCATGTGACCGAACAGAGGGTGCCCCTTCAGCGTCTCGATCACGCTCGCGACGCCGTCGTGGCGACCCACCCGGAGGTTGTCGCGCTGAGCGACGTCGTGGGTGAGGACCACCCTCGAGTTCTGCCCGATCCGGCTGAGCACGGTGAGCAGCACGTTCCGCTCGAGCGACTGCGCCTCGTCGACGATCACGAACGAGTCGTGCAGCGACCGACCGCGGATGTGCGTGAGCGGCAGCACCTCGAGGATCCCACGGGCGCTGATCTCCTCGAGCACGTTCGGTGAGACGAGCGCACCGAGGGTGTCGAAGATCGCCTGGCCCCAGGGGTTCATCTTCTCGCCCTGGTCGCCGGGCAGGAAGCCCAGCTCCTGGCCGCCGACGGCGTACAGCGGACGGAAGACCACGATCTTGCGGTGCTGCTGCTTCTCGAGCACCGCCTCGAGCCCGGCGCAGAGGGCGATGGCCGACTTGCCGGTGCCGGCCCGTCCACCGAGGGACACGATGCCGATGTCGGGGTCGAGCAGCATGTCGATGGCGAGGCGCTGCTCGGCGGAGCGGCCGTGCAGTCCGAAGACCTCCCGGTCGCCGCGGACGAGCCGCAGGCTGTTGCGGCCGGTCACGCGTCCCAGGGCCGACCCTCGCTCCGAGGAGATGACGAGCCCGGTGTTCACCGGGAGCCCCTCCACGAGATCGGTGCGCATCTTCTCCTCGTCGTAGAGGTCGGCCATCTCGGAGCCGCTCAGCGCGATCTCGGCGAGGCCCGTGTAGCCGGAGTCGACCGCCAGCTCGGCCCGGTACTCCTCGGCGGCGAGGCCGATCGATGCCGCCTTCACGCGCATCGGCAGGTCTTTGGAGACGACGACGACGTCGAGGCCCTCGTTCTTGAGGTTCATGGCCACGGCGAGGATGCGCGAGTCGTTGTCGTTCAGCTGCAGTCCGGACGGGAGCACGGCCATGTTGGAGTGGTTCAGCTCGACACGGAGGCTGCCGCCCTCCTCACCGATGCCGATCGGGAAGTCGAGCCGCTCGTGGTGCAGTCGCAGGTCGTCGAGGTTGCGCAGCGCCTGGCGGGCGAAGTAGCCGATCTCCGGATCGTTGCGCTTCGCCTCCAGCTCCGTGACGACGATCACGGGAAGGACGACCGCGTGCTCGGCGAAGCGGAACATGGCCTTGGGATCCGACAGCAGGACCGACGTGTCGAGCACGAACGTGCGCTCGGCCTGCCGGACCTCCTCTCGCGTCGACATCTTCGTCGCGGACTTCGAACCGGCAGCTGCTGCCACAGTTCCCCCCACCTCGAGGCGGAATTCTCCGCACTCGATACAAGCGACACGGCCACGGGAGGACGTAGCGAGACGTACTTATGTGGCCGTCTCGATCAGGTGCCCTACCTGATGGCGGACACGCTACGCACCCCGTCCCGCAACTC